>CALKXN010000001.1 GCA_938003555.1 uncultured Robiginitomaculum sp.
CCATGCCGAATAGGGCTCATTATTCCCCACATTATAGTCCATCTCAAGCGCCGTAAATTCTGCTATCGCGTCACGCGCGCTGTCGGGGTCAGCTTTGACAAGAAAGCCGATCTCGACAGGGCGTTTCTTCGCGCCGCGCAGTTGCGGCGTAAAGCTGTGAACAGACACGATCAACGGGTCAGCTCTATCCTTTGAGCAATGCTCAATCGCAGCGCCAAGAGCCGCGTGATAAGGCATGTAAATTTCATCAATGCGCGATTGTCTTTGCGCCGCGGACAGGTTTTTATTTCCCGCAATAAGACTTTCATCGCTAATCATCGCAATCAAGCCTTGGGCGGCCACATCCCGGTTGCAATCAATGACAAGCCGCGAGACGCCCGCCAAGTGCCCTGCGCAGCCAAAGCTTTTGCACAGGCCGCGAATGACGCCTTCTGTGCCAATATCGACAGCAATGTGACGCGCGCGGTCTTCGCCGGACAATCCCAGCCCGTCAAACTCCTCAGGAATATGGTCACTGCTGTGATCTCCGAATATGAAAAGCGGCGCATCGCGACGCGCGGCTATGCTGTGATAAGCTTTGGTCATATTGCGCTAATCATCCGCGCCAAATAAAGGTGTGTTTTTCAACACAATATTCAAAATCACCGTGCCAACAAACATGGCAACCGCCGTGTAGAACAAGCCGTGACCAATACCTTCAGGGGCGATACCCAGCCAAGGGGACAGATGAAATCCAATCGCGCCAATCAGAACGAGCAGGCCCGATAATGCACCTAAACGGCGGGTCATGGGCATAATTAAAAGCAGGGCCGTCACCAATTCGGCCACGCCTGTCATCATGCGGATGATCGGCTCGAAAAGCCCGATGCCGGAATGTTCAGCGATAGTAGCAAATATGATATTCTCGCCGCCAAATTTCTGCACCCCGAAAAACACAAATGCAGCAGCGAGAATAAGGCTTAAGCCTAACGGCAAATATTTCATACTATCCCCCAATATTTTACTTTAGATCGTTCCCGCAGCCCATAGCACAGAAAACTGCTCGCAGTGAACCAAAACCGAGTTAAAGGCGGATAGGTCTGTTCCCGCGGGAATAATATAATCTGACCCGCCATTATGCGTCACCAGCGCGCCAAGATTAATCGCGCCCTGCGTCGCCGTTGCGCCGGTAACGTTTTGCGCTGATTGCGGCGAGAGAAAGAGTTTCAAATCTGGCCCGGCTTTGGTTTTAAAATCATCTGAGAGACGTAAAACTGTCTGTCCGTCTTTTTCAATGATTTCAAACTGCCCTTTGACGCGATATTTTTTCTGGGCAAATGCCCCCGATGATCTCACCTTCATCACGCTTTCGACCATCGCGTCTTTGGTGACGTGATCTTTGCTCAGGACCGTTTCAACCGCCATTGCATCTTTGTGCATCGGTTCGGCAAAGGCGGGAACCACAGCCAGAGATAACAAAGCCGTACCCAGCAGGGCTGTAGAGATAAATTTACGCATAATGTGTTCCTTAGATGTGTCTTTCAATTTCGATAGGCGACACCTACGCCCCGCCCCGCTCACTTGAAAGACACATGAATTCACATAGACGGCACTCTATATCGCGTTTTGAACACGCGGCTGTGAGGCGGAGTTAAAACGGCCGGCGCGACCGCATCGCAGCGCTAAGCGTGCCATCATCAAGATAATCCAGCTCGCCGCCCACCGGCACGCCATGCGCAAGGCGCGAGACTTTCACATCGCACCCCTCCAGCTTATCCGTGATATAATGCGCCGTAGTTTGGCCGTCGATTGTCGCATTCATCGCAAGAATAACCTCTACGATATTTGCGCCCCTGGCCCGCTCAATCAGACTGGCAATATTTAAGTCTTCGGGGCGGATTCCATCCAGCGCAGACAAGCTGCCGCCCAGCACATGATACGTCCCGCGAAAGGCCCCTGCCCGCTCTAGGGCCCAAAGGTCGCCGACATCTTGAACGACGCAAATCAAGGTTTGATCTCGCCCCGGCGCGGCGCAAATATGGCAGGGGTTTTGGCTATCGACATTATCACACATACTGCATTGCGTAATCCGCGCGGACACATCGGCCAGCGCTGCCACAAGCGGATCCATAACCGTGTCGCGCTTTTGAATAAGCGCCAGCGCTGCGCGCCGCGCCGAGCGCGGGCCAAGGCCAGGCAATTTGGCCAGCAAGCTAATCAAGCGCTCAATTTCGGGGCCGGCCGTGCTCGCCATTAGACGCTCGCGCGCTCAAGGCGCTGGGCCAGCGAAATTATATCTCTAACCGCTTGCGCATTATCTTGATCTTTGGGCACGCATTCCAAACCGATGGGGCCATCATATCCGCTCTCACGCGCAGCGCGGATAATGTTGATATAATCCATCTCGCCTGTACCGGGTTGATGGCGGCTTGGACTATCGGCAAGTTGCATATAGCAAATTTGATCAGCGCCCCCGCGTAAGTTCTCAATCACATTGCCCTCGGCGCGCTGCATATGGAATAAATCCCAATTGATTTTGACATAATCCGAACCAATCAGCCTCACCATATTGAGCGCATCGGCGTGACCATTTATGAAATGGCCAGGATGATCATAGGGATTAAATGGCTCAACCGCCGCGTAAATTTTGGCCGCTTCAAATAAAGGCGCCGCGGCCTCGAAATTATTACGGTAATTCTCTAAGGATAGATCATGCGATTGATTAGTAATGACTTCATGGCCCGTCACGGTCACAATATCTGTGCCCAGAATTTGCGCCTCTTCAATCGCGGATTTCATGCTGTCGAGGAAATCCTGACGCCCATAAGACGCACCAAGATTTTTTGAGGCTCCGACAATTTGCGAGACTTTAACGCCCGCATCTTTGGCCAGTTGACCTAAGGCTTTGGCCTCACGGTTCCAGGAACTGACAAACCAAAATTCGACATGTTTAAATCCCGCCTGCGCAGCTTTCGCAAAACGTTCTTCGAGGGGTAATTCTGTCCACCACATTTCAAGATTAACGGAGAAACCGGACAGAAGTTTTTGGCGCGCTTTAAGAGACAGCTCACCTTCTTTGTCCTGACCGCACGCGACTAAAGCTGCACTCGCAGCTCCGGCAATTAGACCCGTTTTAAGCAGCGTGCGGCGATCCATTAAAGGCTCATACCCGGCGGGAGTTGAATGTCGCCCATCGCATCTTTCATCGCCGCTTGACTGGCTTCGTCCATCTTGACCTTCGCGTCATGGAAGGCCGCGACAATTAAATCTTCGAGCATTTCGCCGTCATCCGGAGTGAGGAGTGACGGATCGATTTTAATCTCGCTCATATTGCCATTACCCGACAAGGTTATGGTCACGAGACCGCCGCCGGATTTGCCGCTCGCCGTAAGGGCCGCGACTTGTTCTTTGGCGCGCTCCATATTTTCTTGCATTTTTTTCGCTTGTTTCATCAAGCCCATAATGTCTTTCATAAGATTTAATCCTGTGGTTTTACGCCGAAATTTCCGGCGATTATATCTGCTGATTTAGGGCTGCACGCACGCGTTTCAATAAGCGTTGCGCCTTTGAATATATTCAGCGCGGCAACAAGGTCCGGATGACTTTTATCGTAATCATCCTGCTCTTGAACTTCGCGGTTGCGGCGCTCGCGGATTGTCTCTGTTCCCGGCGGGGCCGTCTCGATCACAATAGACCATGTGCGGCCTGTCCAGCCTTCAAGCTTTTCTTTCAAATATGAAGGGAGGCGCGAAGGGGCCATAGGCGCGGGCTCAAAGACAATTTTGCCTTGCTCAAAACTGACCAAACGCACGCAGGTTTCGATATCACTGCGCAAGGCGCGCGATCCTTCGGCTTCGGCGTGAGCCGCGACCTCTTCAAGAGAGTCCAGCTGCAAAGTTGGTTCAGATGAAATCTGCATTTCCGGCTCAGGTTTTCGCGCGGCCATCACTGTTGGCGCGCCGCCCGTGCTTTGAGGGCTTGGCGGGGTCTGGCGCGCCTCTGGTGTCGTATGCGGCGCAGACCCGCCGGACGCAGATGTCGCGCGCCCCGCCTGACCCATATCGGCGATAAGTTTTGCGGCCAGTTCAGGGGGCGGCAATTCGGCCGCAACGCATAAGCGCAGCAGCGCCATTTCCGCGGCCGCAAGTGGGTCGGGCGCAAGACGTGTATCCGTATGCGCCTTAAGCAGCATTTGCCACAACCGCGTGGCCTGCCCCATGGAGAGCTCGCCTGCGATCTCGCCAACTTTGCGCGCCACATCCGGCGACGCGTCCATACCATCTGCATCGCCCATCGCTTTGGCGCGGCTGACTTCATGGCATAAATCGAGCATGTCGCGCATCACAATAATGGGGTCAGCGCCGTGATCATATTGCGCGCGAAGCTCTGTTAACGCGCCTTTGGCATCGCCTTTCGCGGCCATACCAAATAGATCCAGCACGCGAACGCGATCCGCCAAACCGAGCATATCACGCACTTGCTCCATTGACACTTCGCTATCTTTATCAAGGCGCTGCACAATGGCTTGATCGAGCAAGGAAAGACCATCACGCACAGAGCCTTCGGCGGCGCGCGCGATCAAAGCTAGCCCGTCATCAGAGATTTTAGCGTCTTCTTTTTCGCTAATATTCTTCAGATGCGTCGTAAGCTCAACCGCTTCTACGCGGCGCAGGTCGAAACGCTGACAGCGCGAAAGCACTGTAATCGGGACTTTACGAATTTCTGTTGTCGCAAAGATAAATTTGGCATGATCAGGCGGCTCTTCAAGCGTCTTCAGCAAGGCGTTAAACGCCCCTGTCGAGAGCATATGCACCTCATCTATTATATAGACTTTATAACGCGCATCGACAGGCGCGTAGCGCACGCCGTCCAGCATTTCGCGCATGTTCTCGACGCCTGTGCGCGAGGCCGCGTCCATTTCCAAAACGTCCATATGGCTGCTGGCCATAATATCAGCGCAGTGCGTACCCAGTTTTGGAAAATCAACGGACGGCCCTTTGATTTCCTCTGTCTCGTAATTGAGCGCGCGCGCCAAAAGACGGGCCGTGGTCGTTTTACCAATCCCGCGCACGCCGGTCAGCATGAAGGCGTGCGCCACCCGATTGGTGGCAAAGGCATTTCGCAAGGTTTTCACCATCGCGTCTTGGCCGATAATATCTTCAAAGCTCTGCGGGCGGTATTTGCGCGCGAGAACCTGATATTCAGTGCTGTGTTCGGGATCGTTCATCACCCGCTTATAGGCGGGTGATACTAGATTCGCAAAGCGCCATTACTATTGCGGCGTGGATAAAACCGATTACGCAGGCAATATACCCGATGGATTCGGGTTTTCTTGCGCTTTTGCGTCCTCTATGGCGCGATCCGCGCGTACAGGGCCAAAGGTCAAAATACTGCTGCCCGCTGGGGCGATCAGTTTTTCGCCAGATTGGACAATATTTATCCCCCCATCAGGCTTCTTAATTAAAAGAATATCCATTTCGTCGCCGCGATCAGCAATCAACTCTTCCAGGCTATATTCATCCGTCAGCGTAGTTGAACGGAAACGATAGCCGCCCCACCAATCCTGCGTCAGGCTATCGAAATTACGGCCATGCGTGGCCAAAACCCGCCCGCGCGCCGTGAAGGTAATCGCTGTTTTATCGTTTTCTTCTTTTTCCGGTCCCGCCAGTTGGAACACGCGGTGACGCCCAAGCTCGGGCGCAAATTCGACGCAAACCAGTGAGTTATATGCATCATTCGGCGTTGCGGCGATGATGTGCTGGAATTTACTGTGATCGAGGCTGTAATCGGCATGCTCTGATAAGACCTCGCCGTAAAAGACATAATGCCCCTCTTGGCGCGCGCCGCGCAGACGTCGCCAATTGCTATCGGCCACCGTAATAGGCACGCCCATATCTTTCAGCCCTTTGGCCAGGCCCAATGACCACGGGTTCGCCCCAACAACCATAATGCCTTCAGTATTTTCCGTCGCAAGCCCCAAAGCTTTGGCCAGCGGCGTAACGGTGAAAGAAGACAAAAGAACAGTGGCAAAAACTAGAGCAAAGGCGAGCGGCACAAATATCGCGCCATCTTCGCGGCCAATATGCAGCATCTCCGTCGCAAAGAGACCGGCAACCGCCACAGCAACAATCCCGCGCGGCGCCACCCAGCTAATGATGAAGGTCTCTTTCCAGTTCAGCCCGCTAAAGGCCGTACCGACAAATACGGCGATCGGACGCACCAAAAAGATCATGGCCAGAACGAATAGAACGATACCCGTGTCGGTAAACATATCTCGAATAACGCCCGGCGTAAGCGACGCCGTCAAAATGACAAATACGCCGGACACCAGCAAAATGGCGATATTTTCCTTAAAACGCCTCAGCTCGACCATGGAGCCAAAGCGCGTATTGGCCATCGTAATGCCCATCGTCGTCACTGCCAGTAGCCCTGTCTCAGCCGCGGCCGCATTGGCCAGAACATAAATGATAAGAACCCAGGCAAAAACGACAGGCGCTTTAAGATATTCAGGCACTAGACCCTGATTGAAAGCCTGAGCCAAAAGCCAACCGGACACAACGCCAATGACACCGCTCAATACAGCGACGAAAAAGAGAATTGCGAAAGCCACAAATAAGCTGGCCTCATTTGAGCTAATGACGATAAATTCATAGGCAAAGACGGCAAATAATGCGCCGATAGGGTCGTTTGCAATGCCTTCCCATTTGAGAACATTTGCAGGGCGGTCCGCAAGATGCGCCTGACGCAGAAGCGGAATAATCACGGTTGGGCCAGTCACCACGAACAGCCCCCCAATCATCGCCGCCAAATCCCATTCCACGCCGACAATATAATGCGCTGCACATGTACCCAGTACCCAGCAAATCGGACTGGCGACGAGGATCATGCGCCTCACGGCGCGGGTAGTACCCTGTAATTCTTTGAATTTTAGCGTCAGGCCGCCTTCAAAGAGTATGATCGCCACGGCAATCCCAATGGCCGGACGCAGCACGTCTTTGAAATCGTTAACCGGATCAAGATGTATCGTTTGAACAAATGACCGAATGGTATCTAGCCAATCCGGCCAAACCTGCGCCAAAGCATAGCCAAGCAGCGGGCCAAAAACCAAGCCTGCAATCGACATCATGACGATGGCCGGTTTCTGGAATTTCCATGCCAGCCACTGCGCCCCAACTCCAAGAGCTCCAATTAGACCGATTTTTAATGCAAGATCCGGAAGTGCGTGAACAGCCTCCGCAAGCGTTGAAGCATCTGCCATAAATGACCCTCTAATTATAATTGTTATTTTTTGCCGAGTTTAACGCGTGTGGCAAGCGAAAATAGCGCCATATTATAAAGGGACTGGGGCTACTGCTCGGTGATATCAGCGCGCTGGATGTCAAATCCAATATCTGTACCGCCATAATCGCCTTCATCATAATGATCGATTCGGCTTTGAAACCAGTTCTGCAAATACTCTGTCAGCTGAATAAAAACAGGCTCTAATGTCTCTTTTTCAATCGGCAGATCCAGCTCAACATGAAGTGAGTTCTCAATACGCAGGAAGATGCGGTCCCCTTCCTTGCGGGCATTCACGACCAAGCGCATATAATCGCCGGACGCTGAGACTTTGACGCTAAGACCAAAGCTAATGGGCTCTAGAGGTAAAAACCCCTGACCCGACACAGAAAATGCGCCGGAGCCAAAATTTTGCGGCCCGAACGCCCCTTGAGGCGGGACAAGGAAGACGCATTTGCCGCCGGGGTCAAGATGCTCACATAAGCCATCGCGAAGACGTTCAGCAACAGAGCGGATTTGAGCGTAGTTATCAAAACTGCGCAGACCATATTGTTCTGCTGCGGCTTCGATTTTCACCAGCGGGGTCGATTCGGTTTTTGATGTTTTTGTCATGGGAGCCTTATAAAGCGCGATAACAATCTGAAAAGGGCTTTTTGCCGCCATCGCATTTGGCACGCAGCTTGCTTGACTTGTGGCAACACTTAACCCGTGAGGCCATTATGAAACGCTCTGCACTGACTTTCATCGCTATATCAACAGTGTCCCTGTCCGGATGCGCGCAAATGATGAATTTGGGCGACATGATGTGGACAGAGTCCAAACATGCGGTCAATAAAGTCGTGACTCCTGTGAAAATGGCGCTACGCGGCAAACAAAATTATAATGCACCTGTCTTTGCGGCCCATGATCTTGATCCCATCTACTCGCCCTATTCGGTATATCCTGCGCAAACCTCTCGGCGCATTGTCAACACGCCGCAAATAGCGCCGCCTCCACCGCCGATGCAAAATACAGAAGCGGGCGGCATGCCGAATTTATCCTATGTGAAAATGGGCGGCGGCACATCAATCACCGATTGGCAAAATTGCCAAAATATGGCCGGAAGCTATGTCACGCCACATGGTGCAGGTTTTATGATCACGCCCGGCTTTGATCAGTGTATGCGCGGTAAAGGCTATATCCCCGAAGATGAGGCCTTAAGCATGATGGATC
>CALKXN010000002.1 GCA_938003555.1 uncultured Robiginitomaculum sp.
GGCCACCGCAATGGTGGCTGGATAAACATCACGCAAGGCTTAAGGCCGAAGCCGAGCGGTCAAAGCATTTTGCGCGGCCGGATAATTATAACAGCGGAGTTTACAAAGGCACGCCGGACTATGCGCTGGAGGTGATAAAGCGCGGGCCGAGTATATTGCGCGGATGTAGCCTCGCGCGCAGGCCTGCCCGTCCGCCCCATGGCCTGGATTTTTTACCGACGATATATTTTGTGCCCAGTGAGCTACGCCCGCGCCCCTCTCAGACCCTGCCGCATGCGCGCGTTAAGCTACGTGCCCGAAAGAGCGCGAGAGCTGCGCCGCCAAGACGACCTGTCAGCCCTGCGGCCACAGCCCCGCAATGGGAGCATATCTCAACCGAGCAGGCCATTGCGGAAATCTTTGGCGGGCAAGCGCGCGCTTCGCCGTGATGCCGTATTGTTTAGTGGCGCGCCGCCCAAACATAGCTTTGGGCGGGCCTTTGCGCTTGGGCAAATTTAACGCAAGGCTTTAGCCATCTTTTTTGGCATCGATTTCTTTTTGTTTTTTATTCATCATGCCATCCAAGCGTTTCATGACATCCACGCTGGGGGTGGGCTGTAGGGCATAGTCGCCGCCTTTTATAATAAGGGCCGCCGCGTCCAAATCTTCGATTTGGTCAAAGGTGACAACATGCATATCGCGGTAAGCCACAGACGGAATTTCGACTTCGCCCGCATCAGTGAGCGCAAAGATTTGAGGCGCCGCAATTTCTGCTTCATATTTCACCGCAAAGGAATCTGTGTCGGGCGTAAAGATACGCAGCGCGGCAGGAACCATTTTTTTGTAAAATATTTTAGCGTCTTTCGCGCCCTCTTTCAGTTCGCCTAGATCATGGCGGCCGGATGTGTTTTTAAACAAAGGGGCAAGGCCCATTTCAAAATAGAGGCTTTCATCCGATACGGGCAGATCGGCGCGCGCAGAATCAGTCACGCAAACCTCGCCGCGCTCATGGGTTTTCGCTAGCGCGACAAAGCCCGGCGTTTCGCCCGAGGGCGTCATGACGGGAACATCAAATTCTTCGTCATTATTGCGGATAAAGAACCGCTCTGGCCACGGGCCATTATCGCGGATCAGAAATTTTGGCGCAACGGTGACGTCAACGACGTCGCGGCGATCCGCGTCTACGCTGTTAATGCGCTCAACGAGATTGCCAATGCCTTTGGCGGGAAAACAATAGGGATTGCCGCGCGCCTGCTCGGCAAAAACGGCCGGCGCAGCAAGCGAAACGAACACAGCGCTGGCGAAAATGTGAACGGATTTTATCATAGAAACGTATTAACGCATACAGGATTAACGTGAAATGAGTAATATCAGAGGCGGCATAAGAGGCAATATGATGAAACGACATTTAACCCTTAGCGCCAGCGCGATGGGCGCGGCCCTGCTCGCGGCCTGCGCGCCGGTCAATGTGCTCAACACAATCACGCCATCTGATGATTTTATCATTGAGAAAAACATCGCCTATGGGGATTTAGAGGCGCAAAAGCTTGATATTTACACGCCGCAAAACCCTAAGGCTGACGCTCCTATTGTGATGTTCTTTTATGGCGGCGGATGGAGTGATGGCTCCAAGGATATTTATAAATTTATCGGGCAAAGCTTTACCGAGGCGGGCTACACCGTCGTCGTGCCGACATATCGCATTTACCCCGATGTGATTTACCCTGACTTCCTTAAGGATGCAGCCAAGGCCGTGGCCTATACAGAGCAGCGTTTTGATCGTCCCATGATCTTAACTGGCCACAGCGCAGGCGCGCATATTGCGTCGCTCATGGCGCTGGATAAGCGTTACTTGGCCGCCGAAGGGCTAACGCCCTGCGCCGTGATTTCAGGCTGGGTCGGACTGGCGGGGCCCTATGATTTCAAAGTCATAGAGGCGCCCTATTTGTCCATTTTCCCCGAGGGCACGCGCACTGAAATGCTGCCAATTACGCATGCCGGATCATCACCCATTCCAGCCTTGATGATCACAGGCGACGCCGATGAGACCGTCGATTACCGTCAAAGCCAGCGCATGCGCGCCGCGCTCTCTGCGGGCGGGGCCAAAGCCGAAACGCTTATTGTGCCCAAGATCGGGCATATCGATGCCGTCTCGGCCATGTCCACGGTTCTGCGCAAAGAAGATAGTCCCGTGCGTCCGGCTGTGATGAAATTTGTATCGCAGCACAATAGAGCGTCTTGCCCTGCGGCGCAGTCAAACGAAAATTAGATAGGATTTGTCCCAAATTTGAGTTAACCAAAAATATAGCGGCGCGAGGGCGCGCCGCATAATAGTAAATCATGTGGGGATACTATGCACAAAACACTCAGAATAGCTGCCATCATTTTAGCAACAACAGGGGTCGCCGCCTGCGCGACATTTGATTATAATCCGGAAGGTATGAATCCAACACGCATGGATTTACCGACCATGTCTGCCGGCGCGGCGCCTGCTCTCAATACGGCACCGACGCCAATGCTCGCCATGATGGCCATTGCGCCGAGCACAGATTATACGCTTGAAAAAAATGTAAGTTATGGCGACTTGCCTAAACATGTCATGGATATTTACACGCCCAAAACCGCAGCCGACGGCGCGCCCGTAGTCGTCTTTATTCATGGCGGCGGGTGGAGAGCAGGCTCTAAGGAGCAATATGAATTTATCGGCCAAAGCTTTACTCAGGCCGGCTACACTGTCGTCATTCCCAATTACCGCCTATATCCGCAGGTCATTTATCCTGAATTTGTCAATGACGCGGCCAAAGCTGTCGCCTTTACGCATAAACGCTATGGCAAACCGCTCGTCGTGACGGGCCATAGCGCCGGCGCGCAAATCGCGTCTTTGGTCGCCCTTGATGACAGCTTCCTCTCCGCAGAAGGCGTTAAGCCTTGCGAGATTATTTCAGGCTGGGCGGGCTTTGCTGGGCCATATGATTTTCAGATTCTTCAAGACCCCTATACATCTATTTTCCCGCGCGCCCTGCGTCCGCAAATGCTACCGATCACATATGCCGCAGAGGCGAAAATTCCGTCCCTGCTCTTGGTGGGTAAGGCTGACACCACTGTGAACCCCGCGCAAACCCGCCGCATGGAAACCGCGCTGGATGCTAGCCCAAGTCACACAAATGCGCTCTATGTCGATAATAAAACCCATGGCGGAATATTGGCTGCAATGTCGATCAGCCCTCGGCCGGATAGTAGTCCGGTGCGCCCAACCATGATGAAATTTGTTGATGAACACTCCATGCCATCTTGCGGGGTGAATTAGCGGCCGCTTTGCTCCAGCATGATGACCTCTTGCTCTACCTCACGCAGGCCACAGGCAAGCTCGACCATGTTATGATTTTCGATCAATCCCACAAAGGGGTATAAGCCACTATGAAGAGAATAGCGTAAAATTATAACCTGAGGATCTTCGGCGCTCAGCGGCTTAACCGAATTTATAACCGCGCGGACGGGGGCTAATATTTCACCCGCTTCGAAAATTCGAAATATCGTAAGCCCCTTGCGGCCGGATATATTTCCGCTGAGTTCCTCATCATCCAAATACCCCAAAACCGGAGAGGCATTAAAGGCAAAAACAAGGTCAATATCATCGCTCGTATACGCAGCCTTTTGCGCGAGCGCTCCGCCAAGACTATGTCCCACGGCAATCACATTAGGTGTTTTTCCATCGGCTTTAGCCCGCGCGTTAATCTCGCGCAGCAAGGCCGGCGTTAACGCGCGCACCTGATCAAATTGCGACGCTTGATCACGGCACAATCCAAAAGGACGCAAATTCGCGCACCAATCCCCTTTGGAGCGCATATTTGTTCCGCGATACACGATCACATAATCCCGAATATCGCGCTGCGCATCGCGCTGCCACACCTCATATGTCAAGCCGGAGGCCAAAAGATCAGGAGACGTGTTTAGGACGCTATAGGGCCGATCAAGCCCCAACGCTTTTTGCGCGTAGAGCGGCAGGCTGGCGGCTTCTTCGTTCTCGCCTTCGCGCGGACGAATCAATTGGTCTGGAATATGAACGCGAAGGTCAGGCACCGCCGTAAAGGTCAAAGGCGGGCTGGCCGGACAAGATTTAATCTCTGTGCTGCCGCGATAAACATATCCCGCCAAGGTCGCTATTTCAGGCACGTCGCGATAAAGGTCCAAGGAAACGCCCGGCGGCTTGACGTAACCCCGCAGCAGTGATCGGCTATCCGCCAAAATGCTGAC
>CALKXN010000003.1 GCA_938003555.1 uncultured Robiginitomaculum sp.
CCCGGATCATTGACCAGCATCACAACCGTTTTGCCCTCAACATCAATACCGGCATAATCATTCCAATTATATTCCGGTGCGACGACGCCGTAGCCGACAAAGACAAGCGGACTATCCGTAACAGAGACGCTGTCCGTATATTGCTTGGTCCAGTAAACTGCATTCTCGCCAGATTTGTAATCAATGACGGAGTTAGGCGTTTTGATATAGGCAAAGCTGTCCGGTTTAACGGTCATTTCCGTCAGGGTGACAGGCTGAAAATAAGTGCCGTTCTTGCCCATAGGTTTGAGGCCCGCATCTTTCATCTCAGAGGCAAGGTAATCCATCGTTTCCTGCGCGCCGGGGCCAGAAGGCGGGCGCCCCAAAAGCTCATCACTGGCGAGGCGCTCAACGCGGCGAGAAATATCTGCGGCTGTGATGGTTTGGCCTGCGGACGATAGCGGCGCTGTGGCGGCGGCTGGCGATTTCGCCACAGTGTCCACTTTATCTGCGGTATCTGATTTACCGCATGCGCCCAATGTCAGGGCCGCAGCTGCAGTAGTGATGAGTAGAAAACGAGTCATAAGAATCCCTTTTGATAATTTTGCGATCTTTAACAAATCTATCTGCACAATAATAGTGTGATGTCGCCATGCAATTCTACCCCTTGCCGCCGCACGCAGGGGGGATATAGAGTAAAGGCAATTGAAAATAGGCCCCTCATTATGACGCCGCACTATGTTTCGGGATGAACAAGACTTATGAAAACAGCACTAAATTACGCTTTGATTTTGACGGCAGCAACATTACTGGCCTGCTCGCCTCAAACCGTTGACGCGCCTGAGGCAGCAAAAGCGGACACGGAACAAAGCGAGCAGGTCGTTCAAAATGCGAAGGTGAAAGCCCTAACGGATGCCGCTCTTTCCGGAACGCAGGGTTACGACATTATCGAAAGCCTGACGACAGAGATCGGCCCGCGTCTGGCGGGTACACCTCAAGAGGCCCGCGCGCGTGACTGGGGCGTGGCCAAGATGAAAGAGATCGGACTTGAAAATGTCCGCATCGAAGACTTCACAATTCCCGGATGGGAACGCGGCGTTGAGTCGGGTTCAATTGTTGCGCCTTACCCGCAGCCCCTTTATCTGACGGCGCTGGGCGGCTCAGTCGCGACGCCATCAGGCGGCATTGAAGCCGAAGTGGCCTATTTCCCGACATTTGAAGACTTAGAAAGCGCGCCCGAGGGCGGACTTGAAGGCAAAATCGTCTATATCTCCGGCCGTATGGACAAAGCGCCGGACGGGGCTGGCTACGGCCCGGCCAACCGGAAACGGCGCGGCGGCGCGACAGAAGCGGCAAAACGCGGCGCGCTTGCTGTTATCATTCGCAGCGTTGGCACGGATAGTCATCGCTTTCCGCATACCGGACAAATGCGCTACGCAGACGAAGTTAAGAAAATCCCCATTGCGGCGCTCTCTGCGCCTGACGCGGATCAGATGGATCGTATGTTTAAAGCGGGCGAAACGGTTCGCGTAAAAGTCGAACTTGGCGCGCGCTATGTCGGCGAGCGTCCATCAGGTAATGTTATTGGCGAAATTGTCGGTAGCGAAAAGCCGGATGAGATCATCCTGATTGGCGGACATTTGGATAGCTGGGATCTGGGCACCGGCGCGGTGGATGACGGCGCAGGCATCGGCATTTCCATGGGGGCGGCCAAAGTTCTACTCGATAGCGGCTATAAACCTAAACGCACAATTCGCGTAGTGATGTTCGGTGCAGAAGAAGTTGGCCTGCTCGGCGGCTTTGCATATGTAGACGCACATAAAGATACGGATTTGGGCAACCACGTCTTGGCTTCTGAGTCAGATTTTGGCGCGGAGCGTGTATATGAAATTCGCTCCGGTCTAGGCGAAGGCGCGTCATTCATTGATGAGCTCCACGATCAAATTGCCTTTCTCGGGATTGAAAAGGGCACGAAAGAAACCAATGGCGGGCCAGATATTGGGCCTATGTTTAACGAAGGCGTTCCGGCCATTCGCTTGCAACAAGACGGCACGGATTATTTCGATCTTCACCACACTCCCGACGACACATTTGATAAAATCGGCAAAGAAGAAATCGCGCAAAATGTTGCGGCGTGGACGGCTATGATCTGGCTGGCCTCTGAAACTGAGTATAACTTTCGCGGCATGAATTAGGATATATAATGAGAAATACACTATTGAAATCAGCGGCCTTCATTGGCGCGGCGCTATGGCTATCTTCCCCTGCCAGCGCGCATGACGACCTGTTTGATCTGTATAAAACGCTCCACGCGAATCCAGAGCTATCGCATATGGAAAATGAGAGCGCCAAATTGCTTGGCGGTGAGCTTGAAGAGCTTGGCTTTGATGTCACCTATGATTTCGGAAGTACAGGCGCCGTTGCTGTCTTTAAAAACGGGGATGGCCCAACAGTTCTTATTCGCGCGGACATGGACGCGCTTCCCGTCAAAGAAGCGACTGGCGCGCCTTATGCCAGCACAAAAATGATGAAAGACCGCAACGGCGAAATGCAGCCTGTTATGCATGCCTGTGGTCACGACATTCACATGACGGTCTTTATGGGCACGGCGCATGAGCTCATTGAGCGCAAAGATACATGGAGCGGAACGCTTGTGATGATCTTGCAGCCTGCCGAAGAATTAGGGCAGGGCGCGCGCGCCATGATTGGTGAAGGTCTGTTCGATAAATTCCCGCGCCCGGATTATAATTTGGCGCTCCATACCAATTCAGCCATGCCTGCGGGCACAGTGGGCTATACGCCGGGTTACGCGCTCGCCAATGTGGATAGCGTCGACATTACTGTGCGCGGCGTTGGCGGACATGGGGCTTATCCGAACACGACCAAAGACCCGATTGTGCTCTCTGCGCAAATCGTCATGGGCTTGCAGACGATTGTGAGCCGCGAAATCTCACCAACTGAGCCTGCTGTTGTCACTGTTGGATCAATTCATGGCGGCACAAAGCACAATATTATTGGCGATGAGGTCAAAATGCAGCTGACCCTTCGCAGTTATAGCCCAGAAGTGCGCCAGCAAACACTCGATACGATCCGGCGCATGGTGCGCGGCTATGGCGTAGCTGCAGGTCTCCCCGAAGACCGCATGC
>CALKXN010000004.1 GCA_938003555.1 uncultured Robiginitomaculum sp.
GCGGACGCGGGGCAGGTCGGAGCTTGGGAGCAGGTGCAATGTTGTTATTGCCTTTCGACACATTCTTAAAAGCAGGGAAATTAGGCACAAATGGGGCAGGGTTTGCCCGTTTCTCGCTTTGATACATAGTTGTGTTTGACATGGTTAAGCTCCGCTTGAGAATCACCCCGAGAGCTATGCAAATGGCCTGCCAAAACTGCCATAGTGACATTAAGGCATAAAAAAACCTGCTCCGCAGAGCAGGTCCAAATGTTTATTTAGGTTGAGCTTAAATGACAATATCATCCATCAGATCATTCATGTCCGTATTCAGAACAAATAAGACGTCGCCGTCCATTCGGAAGCGGGCGTGGTTGCCGACTTGGTCTAAGTTCATCAAGGCATCTGCTAAAGTCGCAAAGCCGTAATCGCTCACATCAAGCTGATCGACGTCGTCCACAAAATCCATCACAAAGGCAAAACCATCGGACAGTACAAAACTGTCATTGCCGGACCCGCCATATAGGCGACTAATCCCTCCACCGCCCGCTAAGGCGTCATCCCCATTATGACCAAAAATTTTGTTATTATTGCTGTCGCCATAAAGCGTGTCATTATGATTTGAGCCAAACAGGTTTTCTATATTTACTAAAGTATCACCCTGGGCGTGTCCGCCCGTTGCTGTACCGGCGAGAAGGTCAATGTGAACGGCGACGTCAGAGCCATTGTAACGGGCTTGGTCAATGCCGGCTCCGCCATTTATGTAATCTGCGCCGTCTCCTCCGGTGATGATGTCGCGGCCGTCCCCACCAAAAATACGGTCATTGCCTCCGAAGCCGATCAAGGTGTCTTTGCCGTCTTCTCCCATCAGAACGTTGCGGCTATTGTTGCCGCGAAGCGTATCTCCAAATCCTGATCCTGTGAGGTTCTCAATAGAGATCAGCGTATCGCCTATAGCTTGACCCACTGTACCGGAATTGGTCAATAGGCTCACGCTTACGCGGTTCGTTGCGCCTTCATAACTGGCCGTGTCTACGCCGCCGCCGCCATTGAGTGTATCTCGTCCTGCGCCGCCAATGAGAATGTCATTTCCCACATTGCCGAGCAATGTATCGTTCCCTGCACCGCCATTAATAATATCATCTCCGCCAAGGCCGTCGACAGTGTCATTCCCGCCCAAGGCGTCAATATTATCTGCGCCCGACGTGCCGGTGGAATTATCAGAATTTTCAGTAAAGTCTGTGCTTGTCATTGATTGCGATAGCTCCACATCGCCATCAGAGAACCGTGCAAATTCGATATTTGTGAGCGTGTCTGTGCCGTCTGCGCCTCCGGAAATCGTGTAGCCATTTGCGGTTTGCGTTATCGTGTAATTGGCCTGAAGGCCGTTATATGATGCATAGTCAATTCCGGCCCCACCATCTAAAATATCATTCCCGCCATTTCCGGTTAAAACATTACTGACTTCATTGCCGGTAATTGTGTCTGCGCCTGAGCCGCCAATGGCGTTTTCAATTAGGGAAGCTGTATTTCCCAAATGCATCAATGCATTATAAATATTTCCGTCAGGCGTGTTTCCATTCCCCAAATCGGCAGCTTGCGCTGCGCGAAATAGGCTGTGGCCGCCTGCAGCGAGACTGAGAGTTAGCGCGGTTGTATATGCGGATAAATCATATGTATCTATGCCTCCGCCATCCCAGATCGTAGCAAAAATATAGTTCTGCACGGCGTTAATGCCGATTGATCCGTTGACGCGCGTGTCACCAGATGAAGGGGTCCAGCTGTATACTGTGTCGCCGCTGTTAATCGTAAAATTCGCCCCATACATATATTGCAGAGCGGCAATATCATACATCATGAAAGATTGGGCATATCCATATTCTCCATTTGGAAATGCGCCCTGTACCGATCCACCTTGATAGGCGCGGTACGACATGATCGTATAGGCAATATGATCAAATTGTGCGGGGACGCGGGGCCCCTCATGTGCGTGTTCCAGACCAAGCGCATGACCGATTTCATGCAGCATGGTGAACCATCCATAATTTCCAACCTGCGCGCTCTCGGGAGCTTGAAACCAAATGTCGCCAGACTCATTTTCGCCAGCAAAAGGGAGATAAGCATAGGCTTCGCCTTGGCCTAATACATTTGATGTGCCGGCTCGAATTGTTGAATTTGAGGCTGCTCCGGCGCGGATGTCTAAGGTGGTAAAACCTTCGACGGAAAAACCTGCTGCGGCTGCGCCGCCGATATCTGCATCGAGCGCGAATATTGCGGCCGTGATTTGCCCGGCATTTATAGCTCCAAAGCTATTATTATTTTCGCCGTCTCCATAGTTGCTTCCATAAGCGGTGCGCGATGTCGGGAAAGCGTATGTGATTGGGCCATCCCAGCGATGGTCAGCAACCAAGCCGCGCAGAGCGCTATCGGTTGGCGCAGTTACAGTAACTATATTTGTATTTGCTGCACTCATTTTCGTCTCCTCCGAACACTGTTATTATGGTTCGGTGGAATATAATTAAGGCATAAAAAAGACAATCACAAAGCGCTTGTCGCGCGGCGTGATTGTCTTTTTAATTTTGGTAAAATTTTGCGCGTAACGGCGCAGTATGGCGACTTAAATTAAATGACAATATCATCCATCAGATCATTCATGTCCGTATTCAGAACAAGTAGGACATCGCCGTCCATGCGGAAGCGGGCGTGGTTGCCGACTTGGTCTAAGTTCATCAAGGCATCTGCTAAAGTCGCAAAGCCATAATCGCTCACATCAAGCTGATCGACGTCGTCCACAAAATCCATCACAAAGGCAAAACCGTCAGACAGTACAAAGCTGTCTGAACCGCTGCCGCCATAAAGCTTGCTGATCCCGCCGCCTGCCGCCAAGGCATCATCGCCGTTATGGCCGAAGATTTTATTATTTTTCCCGTTACCGTAAAGCGTGTCGTTGTGATTTGAGCCAAACAGGTTTTCGATGCTGATTAAGGTATCGCCTTCGGCCTGACCACCTGTTGCTGTTCTGGCAAGCAGGTCAATATGAACGGCTTCAGTTGAGCCATTATAGCGGGCTTGGTCAACACCTGCGCCGCCATGAATGATGTCTGCACCGTTACCACCATTTAGAATATCACGACCTGCGCCACCGTAAAGCGAGTCGTCGCCGTTAAAGCCTGCCAGCGTATCTCGCCCGTCATTTCCGAGAATGACATTGACTCCATTATCCCCGCGCAGATCGTCGCCGAAATTTGAGCCAGTTAGGTTTTCAATCGAAATGAGCATGTCACCTGTGGCCTGCGCGCCGCTGGCTGTGTCCGCCAGCAAATTTATCACAACGCGGTTCGTTGAATTCGTGTAAATCGCTGTATCGATACCTGCGCCGCCATCCAGAATGTCTGCGCCGCCGCCGCCTTCTAGTGTATCATTTCCGCCAAAGCCTTGAAGGGTATTATTCATATTGTCACCGAATAAGACATTGCGGCTGCCATCACCATTAAGTGTGTCTTCAACGCCCGTGAAGGTGAAATTCTCAAGCGTAAAGTCGTTGCTTCGCATACCGTCAACGCGGATTGTATTCCCGTCACCGAGGTCGATCATGACATAGCCGCTGAAATCCGTCATCATGGCTTGCAGCTCTGCGAGCGTTGTTGATGGGACGAGATGCAGTGATATAATATCTGTAGCGGAGAAATCAGTAATAATGTCTGCGCCATCGGCTTCGCCAAATACAAATGTATCAACACCTGCGCCGCCTGACATTGTATCATTGCCTAGACCGCCTGTAAGTGTGTCAGCGCCGCCATCGCCATTCAGCCGATTGTCGCCGTCGCTACCGTAAAGCGTGTCGGCCTCTGATGATCCGATAATATTCTCAAAATTTACATATTCGTGCCCGGCCGTATCGCCCGCGCTTGCGACCGTTCCGCTAAGATCTACCGTGGATGCGCCAATATCAGAAAGATTAACCGTATCTATTCCGCCGCCGCCATCAACATAGAGCATTGCAAGGGTGTCAACATTAACGACATCATTGCCATCACTTAAAATAAAGCGCTCAATGTCTTCAAATGTGTCGAAATCATTTCCAAAATCGACTTCGCCCGCATTGAGGTTCACAATAATTTCAACATTGCCGCGTGCAGAGTAATCTAAAGTGTCAATTCCAGCGCCGCCGTAAATTTCATTACTCCCTGCAATGACATCAAAAATGTCATTACCGTCGCGTCCGCCGATAATATCATCAAATCGTGTCCCGATTAGGATGTCATCAAATTCAGAGCCTTCAAGATTCTCAATGCTGATTAAGGTGTCGATGCCATCGCCCGTGTCTTGCGCGCCTGAGATGGATAGACTGACCGTGACGCCAACAGTTGAGTCGCGATAGCTGGCTGTATCAATCCCGTTGCCGCCATTAATTGTATTGTCGGCGCTACTGAGCACAATGTAATCATCGCCATTGCCGGCAATAATGTTTTCGATGCTGATAAGGGTTGCGTAAGTCAAAGAGCCGCTGGCATTTGTAAATACGCCGGCTGTTAAGTTGACATCGTAATTATTATTGAAAACTTCAAAGGCAAATGTATCAGAG
>CALKXN010000005.1 GCA_938003555.1 uncultured Robiginitomaculum sp.
GGCACACTCGCCGGAGAAACGAATGACGGGACGGGTTTATCACTTCGCGAAGCGGTAGGCTTAATCAACTCAACGAGCACAGGGCCGATTACATTTGATGTGTCGCTGGCTGGCGGAACAATGTCGCTGACGCTAGGCGGGTCACTTAATATGGCTTCATCGTTCACCATTAATGGCGATGCCACTAATGACGGCGTTGCGGATATTACGATTTTATCCAACAGCGCCGCGCCGTTCATGACATTTGATACGGCAGGCGTATCATTTGTGGGGGAAAACCTAAATCTATTGGTGGATGCCAGCGCAGGTACGGACGCTCGCACGGTCGCCATGATTGTGAATGCCGATAATGTCAGCATTACCAATGATGGCGACTTTGACATCATTGGAGTTGATACAGGCTTTGGTGATCGCGCGACAGCCGTTCAGTTCACAGGTGATAATTTCACATTCACCAATACTGCGGGGTCGTCCATTATCTCTACAGGGCGTCATGTCATTGACGCGCCATTTGTCTTTGATCCCAATACGGGGATGACGGCGCCTACGGGGTTGAACACGACCATCAATAATGACGGCCTCATGGAGGCGACAGATGACACGATCCGTCTCGCTGAGGGAACAATTAACAATACAGGCACGATACGCACAACGGGGACGTTTGATTTTGGAGGAAACTTTGCCTTTAGCGCGCAGGACGCCATTGCCGTAATTGGTGAATATGATCCCTCTTATGTGCCACCCGCAGGCGGCGTTTTAACGGTAAATAACTCTGCTACCGGTCTAATAGATGGCTATCGCTCTGCGCTTCAGATGACAGGCGGCGGTACTGTGACGAATGAAGGCACGATTACGGGCGATGCTTCGGCATTCCTGGTGCAGAGCTTTTTCGGACCGAATGGGACGTTTCTGGATACAAATTTCACGCTCGATAATTCAGGAACGATCTCCAACCTTGGCGGAGACTTTGGATATAATAGCTCTACAGATTACAGCACGATTGGCGCTATCAATATCTACCTTGGAACTATGGGGTCATCTGCATCGATTACGAATAGCGGCACGATTTCCAGCACGGAATTGGTCATTAGCGCCAATAGCGGCGCAGCGCTCGTTAACACTGCCGCGGGGCAAATTTTGAGTGATACAGACAACGCCAATGGTGACGCAGTTGCCTATCGAGGGGCTCAACTCGCTGATTTTGAAGTGACTGTTTCTACGACCTTCCCCGGCGCGGCTCCCAATTTAAATATTGTGTCATCTCAAGGTTTCACAATTGATGGAAATGGCGATTTGGTGACATCCAGCGGAACATTTTCATTCCAAAACGGGCAGGTTGAAACGCTTATTCTCTCCGGCGTCGACGCGCCGTTCATTCTGCCTCTTGTTGATGTCACGGCATCGCAAAATAGCGGTTTCGTTGTTTTTGTGCGTGACCCAAATACGGGTCAAGTTCAGTATCCGGCAACGCTAGATGTTCAAACCGTGAATAATGGTGTTGTCCGCGTTAATTTCGACGCTGCGGCCTATATATTTACGGTGACGGACCTGAACGGCGCGCCTGTTTTTGCCGCGCCATCAACAATAAATTTTGTTGATGATATAATGAATGAGGGTCTTATTGACGGTGATATTTTCACAGGCCTTGGCGATGACATCATCATCAATACAGGCTCAATCATGGGTGATATCGATATGGGCGAAGGCAATGACACCTTCACGATGGGCACCGGCGGGACATTATCTGGAACTGTTAATGGCGGAAATGGCGATGACGTCCTGATGGGCGGCGCGATGTCGGATGATTTATATGGCGACGGCGGCGATGACACGTTGTCGGGCGGCCAAGGCAGCGATAATTTATTTGGCGGCGAAGGTGACGATATTCTGGAAGGCGGCGGCGGCGGGGCTGACGTTATCAATGGCGGCGCTGGATTTGACCTTGCCAGCTATGAGGGCTCTACCAACCGCGTGAATATCAGCATAATCAACGGCACGAATACCGGTTCACATGCCATTGGTGATAGCTATGTGAGCATTGAAGGTCTCATCGGCTCGGCCTTTGGGGATACGCTGACGGGGAATGCCATGACGAATGAACTTTACGGTGGCGGCGGCAAAGATATTATGAATGGCTTTAAAGGCGATGATTTTCTTTATGGCGGTGACGGTAATGACTTTATGACCGGCGGCCTTGGCGCAGACTTTCTCGATGGCGGGAATGGCAATGATATTGCGCGCTATAATGGCTCCAGCTCCGGCGTCACGATTGATTTGGTCGCGGGCACGGGTATGGGCGGCTCCGCGCAAGGGGATACGCTGATCAATATCGAGCACCTCTTTGGATCTAATCACGCAGATACGCTGTTGGGGGATGCGGGGAATAACCGCTTATTTGGACATAATGGCGATGACTTTATCTCCGGCGGCGCAGGCATAGACCGCTTTACCGGCGGGGCGGGTTCGGACACATTTGACTTTAATGTCGGCGACAAATTCGCAGTGATTATGGACTTTACGGATGATGTGGATCAAATTGATCTGACGGATTTTGCCTATGCCACACTCGCCGACGCGCTCAACCAAATGAGCGAAGTGAACGGCGATGTGCGTTTCTCTGATGGGAATGGCAATGGTATGCTCATTCAGGACACAACAATTGCTGAATTGACGGACGATATTTTAATCTAGTCTGATCACGGCCTGTTTCCCCTAGAGACAGGCCGTATATATTGCGCTATTATATGGCGTGATTATTCCTCCTCAAAGCCGCAGCTGGATGGCTGCTATTGGCGCGCAGCTGCCTTTCTTTTTGACGGTCGCTTATCTCGTGCCGATATGGGCGGGGTTGCGCCTTGTTCAGCAAGGGCTCATTGGGGATGAGCGGGCCGTGTTGTCAGCTATATTTATTTTTGGCGGGGCGGCTGCGCTCTTGTTTCTTGTCACATTCATCCATGAAATGGGTCACGCCCTCGCGGCGTGGAGCGTAGGGCATAAAGTTCATTTCATCTGCGTCGGGTCGTGGGGCATGTCCCCCGCGCAACGCAAACTGACTCGCATGAAAAACAGCCCCGACCGTGAATATGCAGGCTTTGTTGCGCAAAGCCCGCCATGGGACGGGTGG
>CALKXN010000006.1 GCA_938003555.1 uncultured Robiginitomaculum sp.
CAACACTTGCAATGACGGGACGCACAGTATTGGCTGTGCTGGGATTAAGGTGTGAGAACTCACGCTTTTTAATCCAGCGCTTGCAAATACGCGCCACAAACCAACCCAAAACTAAAATGGCAAAGGCACTGATGATGGGCGCAAAAAACGCAATCGCCATTTCAAGGTTAAGGCCGTGCGCCGTCAACCACGCTTCTAAATCTTTAATCATAAATACTTTCAATATCGTCTTGGTCAGGTGGGGGCATAGTAAATTTATAAAGTAACAGCCAGAATGGCACTTATCTTATAGGCGTAATATTCACCGCGCGCGGCGGGCCGCTTGCATCGACAGCGCCAGAACGAAACGCCCTGTCAAACTCGCGGCGGGCGACCCTGCGGTTTTTATGGCGCGGTCCGTATCGAGCGATAATGTGAGAACTTTAGAGAGCGCGCTCGCCGGCCACAGGCGCATTTGACGTTCAAAATCGCGTTGGCGCATGGCAAAGACGGGTGGCCGCAAAGATCGCATCGCTTCACTCGCGCTTTTGCCTGTGTCCATCGCCGAGACTGCCGCGTGAAGGCGGGTGAGATGGCGCTGGAGGCTTCGCAAAATAACCGCCGGATTCATATTGGCATCAATGGCGCGGTGATAGGCATTATCGGCAATGTCGACTTCGCCGCTACAGGCAGGATAAATAATATCATCCAGTGAAGCGCCCTGCGCGCCCGCCGCGAGAACTGTAATATCTTCGGGGGTCACGCTCTCGTCTGCGCTGCCGCCATAACCTTTAAACAGTGCCATTTTTTCAATTTCGCCGCGCGCCAGTCCGCTATCGCCCTCGAGTAAGGGGAGCCACGCATCCATGGCGTCGCGCGAAATTCCAACGCCGTGCTTGCCTGCCGCTGATAATCCGTCACGCACCATATTTTCAAGATCGCGCAAATTGGGTTCGTAACAGGGAATAGCCGCAAAATGCCCAGCGGCTTCAAAGGCTTTGCGCGTCGCGCTGCGCGATTGCATATCTCCGGCTTCAACAATCAAGCGCGCCGCAATTGTGCTGGGGTTGGTATCAAGCTGTTTAATCAGTTTTGACAGCGCCGCGCCTTGGCGTTCATGATCCAGGCGCACACGTATGAGGCGGATATCGCCAAACATACTCATCGCGCTCATCTCATCGGCGAGCTTGCCAAAATCTTTGGACAGGTCATCGGCGGTTAAAATTGTTTGCCCAAAAGCTTCATCGGCGTCCGGTACGAAAGCTTTGGCCAGCTTTGCACTGCGTTTATGGACGAGGCCGCGATCAGGGCCAAAGAGTAGCGCGCCATACACATCAGAATTTGGAGAAGCGCAAAATTTATCAGCGCGAGATCCCGTGAGTTTCACGAGCTATTGCCGCTTAAAATAAGTCGCGACTTCGAGGAGAAGCATGTCAGAAATTTCACGCGCGGCGCGGCGCTCGGCGTCGCTTTGCGCAGTGGTCCGGCCATAAGGGTCATTGGGCGCGCCATAGGTCGACACGGCATTGACATTGCCTGTGTCGAGCACTTTACCTGTCGCGCTGTCGAGTAATTTGTAATTTACCCGTAGGCGCAAATCAAAGCGGGCGGCGACATCATCTTGGCGCACGCCAATCGCTTCGCGCGAAACGCGGGTGGACAGGCTGAGTGTATAGGGGCTGGCGGATGTCGTAGAGCCGATGCGTTCATTTAGTGACTGGCGTATTAGAAACTCAACTTTATCGCCTGTTGCGCCTAATGCTGTCGTTTTAACAAAATCCACACGCATATTTTGAACGCTCGCCATGCCGACTGTATTTGGGGCATGCAAAGGCGTGAACCCGCAGGCGGACAAACCAAAGGTGAGAACAGCAATAGTCAAAGCTCTTTTTATCATGACGCCACTATATTGATAATCCGGCCCGGGACAACAATGACTTTGCGCACGGTCAGGCCCTCAAGTGTTTTGACAACATTTTCTTCGGCCATAGCGATTTTCTCAACGTCGTCTTTGGACGCATCCGCCGGAACGCTAATCTCGCCGCGGCGCTTACCGTTCACTTGCACAGGCAGGGTCACGGTGTCTTCGGTCAGGAGTGACGCGTCGGCCTTCGGCCATGGCGCATGATAACACAGACCTTGCCCGCCAATCATCGCCCAACATTCTTCGGCCAAATGCGGCATGAAGGGCGCGATGGCGCGGATCAAAATACCCAGCGCCTCAAGGCGCGCCGCGTCATCGCCTTTATATTTAGTCAGGGCATTGGTGAGTTCATAAATTTGCGCGACGGAGGTGTTAAAGCGAAACGCCTCAATGCCGTCGGTGATTTTATCAATGGCTTTATGGGCAAATTTGCGAATATCCAGCGCATCGCCAGTTGCATCATCTGCTGCGTTTAGTGGGTTACCTTTAAATTCGGTTGCTGTGACGAGGTTCCAGACCTTGCCGCTAAAACGCCACGCGCCGACAACGCCGGATTCTGTCCATTCAAAATCCCGTGCGGGCGGACTATCCGACAATACAAACCAGCGCGCAACATCTGCGCCGTAATCGGCAATAATGTCTTCGGGGTCGATGGTGTTTTTCTTAGACTTGGACATCTTAATGACGTCGCCCTTGGTCACGATTTTACCTGTGTCGATGGTCAAAAGCTGATTGTCTTTTTCTTCGACATTGGCAGGTTCAATATAGACACCGTCCGAGTCTTGGAACACGGCGTGGGTGACCATGCCTTGGGTGAATAATCCCGCAAACGGCTCCCCGCTCGGTAAATCAAGCAGCCCGCAATCGCGCAGGCCGCGCGTAAAGAAGCGCGCATATAATAAATGCAGCACCGCATGCTCAACCCCGCCAATATATTGATCAACGGGCAGCCATTTAGAGGCCTCCGCTTTATCAAATGGACGGTCGGATGTATTGCCGCCGGCAAAGCGCGCGAAATACCAAGAACTATCAGCAAATGTATCGAGCGTATCTGTCTCGCGGCGCGCAGGTTTGCTGCATGACGGGCAAGGCACGTCTTTCCATGTCGGATGATGATCCAATGGATTTCCCGGAATATCAAAACTGACATCATCGGGCAGGGCGACGGGCAAGTCAGTTTCAGGAACCGGAACCGCGCCGCAATCGTCACAATAGATAATTGGAATCGGGCAACCCCAATAACGTTGCCGCGATACGCCCCAATCGCGCAGGCGATATTGAACCGTGCCGTGACCCAGCTCCATCTCTTCAATTTTCGCGATGGCGGCTTTAATGCCGTCCTCTTTTGACAAGCCGTCAAGGAAACCCGAATTAAATAATGTGCCTTCACCCGTATAGGCTTCTGTACCCACATCATAACTGCTGGCGTCTTCGCCTTCGGGCAACACAACGGCCGGAACAGGTAAATCATATTTACGCGCAAAATCAAGGTCGCGTTGGTCATGGGCCGGACAGCCAAAAATCGCGCCCGTGCCATATCCCATAAGCACAAAATTCGCGATCCAGACGGGCAGGGTTTTGCCTTCGATAAAGGGATGTTTGACACGCAGGCCAGTATCAAAACCAAGTTTATCAGCCGTTGCGATGGCTTCTTCGGTCGTTCCGATCTGACTGCATTTAACGCGGAAGTCCGAAATTTCTTTTTCTACACCACTGTACTCATTTCCAAATTTTTCTGGGTAAGTATCAAGTAATTCTTTGTGTGACAAAGAGATTGCAAGTGGATGATCTGAAGATATGGCAATAAAGCTAGCACCATAAAGAGTATCCGGGCGAGTGGTAAATATTTCCAAACCGTTTTCGATTTCACCCGTTATTTTGCCTAGTGTGATAGGATTATAGTTAACACCAGAATCAACCTTAAATGAAAAAGAAGAATTGCTTGGATTGTCAAACCTTTGGAAAGTTTCAACCTGTTCCCACTCAAATCGCATATTCAAACCCTCGGATCGTCCGATCCAATTGGCTTGCATGGTGCGCACTTTTTCGGGCCAGCGATCAAGCGTCTTGAGTCCTTCCAAAAGCTCTTCGGCGTAATGGGTGATTTTGAACACCCATTGATTCATTTCGCGCTGCTCAATGACCGCGCCGCTGCGCCAGCCTTTGCCGTCGACAACTTGCTCATTGGCCAAAACAGAATTTTCAACCGGGTCCCAATTCACTTTGGATTTTTTGCGATAGACAAGCCCTTGCTCTTTAAAGGCGAGGAAGATGGCTTGCTGTTGCTTGTAATAATCAACGTCACAGGTCGCAAATTCGCGCGTCCAATCCAGCGCAAATCCCAGGCGCTTCATCGGCGCGCGCATGGCCGCGATATTCTCATAGGTCCATCCCTTGGGATGAATGCCTTTATCGCGCGCGGCATTTTCGGCGGGCATCCCAAAGGCGTCCCAGCCCATCGGATGCAAGACCCGAAACCCGCAGGCCGCTTTATAGCGCGCAATGACGTCGCCCATGGCATAATTGCGCACATGACCCATATGGATTCGGCCCGACGGGTAGGGGAACATTTCTAGCGCGAAATAGGACGGTTTTGACGCGTCCATTTCATCGGCGTCAAAGGCCTTTGCGGCCTCCCATGCGGCTTGCCATTTTGGCTCGGATGTTGATGGATTATAACGGCTCATAATTTTGCTCACGGGGTCATTTTGAATTTGCTGTATAGCAGAGGAGGGGAATGTGGCTAGGCGATTTGTTGGCGGCTTACACAATACAACATTGCATCACGCACAGAGTTTGAGGC
>CALKXN010000007.1 GCA_938003555.1 uncultured Robiginitomaculum sp.
TGTATGAATGCCTGTGGTCATCACCATGTTGGCCATATCGGCATTTTGGGTTTGGAAAAGGCCGGTGTTGAATTTTATCAATTAACGCTGGGCGGAGACGCCACCGAGACTGCGACTGTCGGGGATCGCACTGGTAAGGGGTTTTCTCAAACCGAGCTGATTGACGGGATTGAGCGTATTATCGAGTTTTATATTGAGAGCCGCGAAGGCGACGAGCGTTTCCTTGATACTTACCGCCGCGTGGGTATCGCGCCGTTCAAAGAGGTGCTTTATGCCAATCATTAATCCCAAAACGATTGCCGCAGAGCAGGGCGAAACGCCGCTGCCTATGGATGAGTTTCTTGCAGGCAATGAAGGCGATAGTGTCTTGTTGCCGCCTGACGCGGATTTAAACGCGCTCGCGCCGCGCTTATCGGGGCTGAAATTTATTGATGTTGAGTTTCCGGCCTTTACGGATGGACGAGGTTTTTCAATTGCAAAACAACTTCGCCGTATGGGGTTTGAGGGCGTGTTAACAGCTGCAGGTCCGCTCATTCCGGACCAATATGTCTATGCGCTGCAATGCGGATTTGATCAGGTCAAAATCGACGCTGAGACATTTGACCGCTTTGGCGCGGATGATTTCACGGCGGCGCTTAATGCGTTTTCGCTGACCTATCAGCGCGGCTATGTTCACAGCGCCAGTCCGTCTGTAAATGTATTTGAGGCGCGCGCCGCTGCGCGAAACCAAAAATGACGCAGGCCGAATCCGCTGGAATAGTCGATCTTTACGATGGGCTGTCCGCGCAGGACTCTCTGCGACGCGCCATCACTCAAGATTATAAAGACAAAATTGTCCTTGCCAGTTCCCTCGGCGTGGATAGCGCTGTGCTGCTCCATATGGTGAGCGAGATTGATCCTGACTTACCGATTTTGTTTTTGGAAACAGGTAAACATTTTAAAGAAACGCTGGCTTATCGGGATCAACTGGTCGCCCAATTGGGTTTAACACATTTTCGCTCTGTGCCGCCTGCGCCCAAAGAGATTGCAGATATTGATCCGGATGGGACGCTTAACCAAACGCACAAAGATCTGTGCTGTAACATACGTAAAGTGCGTCCGCTTGACCGCGTGATTCAGAAATTCGATGCTCGCATTACAGGGCGTAAGCGCTATCAAACGCCGCAGCGCCGCAATATGCCAATCCATGAAACAGGCGCGCGTCAGGTCAAAGTCAATCCGCTCGCCTATTGGAGTGCCAAAGATGTGACAGGATATATGCGCGAGCATGATTTGCCGCCGCATCCATTACTGGCTCTGGGTTTTTTATCTATTGGCTGTGAGCCTTGCACGACGCGCGTGTCCGAGGGCGAAGACCCCAGAGCAGGGCGCTGGCGTAATTCGGACAAGACCGAATGTGGTATTCATATGATTGATGGCAAATGGGTCAGCGTTCCGGTTGAAAAACAGACTCATGAGGTGTTTTAGCCCTAAAGTTGAAAATTGATCGCTCATTTTTTGTCGCATGCCAATTCGGAGTAAGGTCTTGAATTGGAAGTGCTTTTACGTGTAAAGAGCATTTAGATTAATGTGGGGATTGAGTTATGCTGTGAGCATAGCCTAATCAAAGTTTTATATAATGGAATGTGGGGTTTCATGGAAGTTTTAGCACTAAATAATGCCGTTGAAGTTCAGGATGTTGATCTGAATGATGATAAGGCCTGCCTAGAGCTTGGTCATATTCTGGCGGATAAATCTGTCGTATTTGTTGACCAAAGCGTCACGGAGCAGCGACTTTTCGATATTCATAGCCTCTGGGGCGCGCCGTGTAAGGCGATCTTGCATCGTTATGTCGGAGAGCAGCGCTTAACAGGGCGTCATTGGCGCGGGCTTCTTTTGAATTTAGGCTATATCTCAAGCGCCGTGGATCATATCGCTGAAAAAGCGGGCATGTCTCGCGTGAGCTATCAAAGAAACGCCAAGGGCAAGCCGACGGGCGTGTTCACAAATGGCGAACTGGATTGGCACAGTGATCAGCAATCCTATCATGATAATCACCGCGTTGTTGGCTTGATGAGTCTTTGGGGATGCGAGGGAAGCCAGACCACATTTCTATGCACTGCCGCGCCATATGAAACGTTGAATCAAGATGATGTAACGATGGTCAATGAATTGACCACGGTATGGAACTGGGACGGCGGAACCATGAGCGCAGATCTGATTGATTCTCAAAAAGAAATCGTGCGTTACAATATGGTGCCTTACCCTGAAATGGAGTGCGCGTTGGTGGATCAAACGGCGTCCGGCGTTAAAGGGCTGCGTTTTCCGAGCCATTGCTTCAGTCATTTCAAGGGCATGAGCCGCAAAGAGAGTCTGAAATATCGCGCGCATTTATGGGATCAAATTAACAAACCCGAATATATCTACACCCATAATTGGAAAGATAATCAGACCATGTTTATGGATCAGAATATCACGCTCCATGCGCGCCCAACCAATGTTAAAGATGGTGATTCGCGTACGCTCAGCCGGATGATTTCCTATTTGGATAAATTATATCCGGGCAACGGCCCTGCCGATCATGTGCTCTATGATGGGCGTAAAGTTGGTCACGCAGAATTTGCAGCTATGGTGGACGCGCAGCGCCGTAAAGAGTATTTTGGTGACGCGCCCTTAAATGCATCTAAAATTCTAGAATCTGCTTAAACTTGGCCGTTGATATTGCGAAAGCTGTCCGTGACGCGCGGAGTCAAGATCAAAGCGTTTCCCCCGAAGTCAGCATAGAGACATGGGAGAGTCTGCACGCGCAAGCGCCTGAAAATCCACATATCTGCGCGGCTCTCGGGAATCGCTACGATATGTATGCGCGTTATTCTGACAGCTTGCCACTTTTGAAACACGCTGTGGACAGGCAACCGCAAAATGCATCTTACAGGGTGATGCTTTGTAAATTACTGGTGCACTTGCAGCAAAATGATGATGCCATGGCGTGTTTCGAGCGCGCTTTACTTGATTTTCCAGAGGCTCAAAATCTTCGCCGCCAATATATTGAGCGGCTTGTGATGACAAATGAGTTCGAAAAAGCGCTGTATGTCATATTAGGCGATCTCGCGGGCAGTGATGACATGAATGCGGTTTCGGAGCGTGTAGAAAATTCGGATATTTTCTTGCTGTCGACGGTTTATATTGCGTCTAAAGATCAAGACAAATGCATAGAGTTTATAAATCATATTTCACGAAAGAGAGCCTCAAATCTGACGATGAAGGCTTTAATGCGGATATCACAATTTATAGCGTCACCGTCCCGCCTCTTAGATGTTATGAAGCAGAATTATCAATCTAACCCCTCAAGCTTTGCGGCGATGCAGACATATTTTGGCGGGCTAATGGATGCAGGGCATATTGACGAAGCCAATTCATTGCGTGCTAAATTTACGGCGAACTCGGATCAGTTTTCCAATGCAAATTTGACATTATCCGATGCCTTATTAAACGCTCGGCAGACAGATCAAAAACGGAATTTTCTAGATTTATCTGTTTGGCGATCTTGGCAATTATTTGGGCGAAGGGACGTGTCGTGGGAGGATTGGGTTTCTGTTCTCTACATGGATGACCGCAAGCGTCTTGCCGCGAGTCAGTTCATGTTCCTTCGGCCAAATTACGAGCACATGACGACCTATCTTATGAGTTCTGAGTCAGAGGCGAAGCTTAGCGCATATGCCTCCTGCAAAGGCGCGTTAATGGCGGGAACGCATCAAGGCCCTGCCGCCATTGCGGGAAGATATTTCGAGAACACATTTGAGAAATATGCGTCCGTCACAACGAGCAATCAAAACCTCATCAATAGCTATGATAAAAGTATATCTGCTCAATATGGCTCAAGGCCGCTTATGCGAAGCGTCATTGAGCATCTTAAGAACGGCTATTTGATCAGCAGCGCGGCCGACAACTCAGTCGCATCCGATTCTGAATAT
>CALKXN010000008.1 GCA_938003555.1 uncultured Robiginitomaculum sp.
GAGCTGCGGGCTCGCGCTGGGTAAAGGTCAAAGCCTCCAAGATATTATGTCCTCACGCAGCGCCGTGACCGAAGGGGTCGCCACAGCCCCCGCCCTAAAACAGCTCGCTGCGCAGCTGGGCGTAGAAATGCCCATATGCGAAGCCATGGCTGATATTTTATCCGGCGAAATTGGCGTTGACGAAGCCATTGTCCGATTGTTGTCGCGTGGCCGTAGATTAGAAAGCGAATAGATGAGCCATTTTGTTATATATGCGCTCGATATTGAAGGCGGCGGAACCATCCGCGCCGAAAACCGTGACGCCCATCTTGCTTTTTTGCGGGCCGATGCCGATGTCAAAGTCTGCGTTGCAGGGCCGCTCCTTGATAATGGCGAAATGATTGGCAGCATGTTGATCGTTGAAGCAAGCCGCGTGGAGACTGTTCATGACTGGCTTCAAAATGACCCCTATGGTCAGGCTGGGCTTTCAAAATCAATAGAGATACGCCCCTATAAATGGGTTATTGGGCATCCCGTTTAGCCAAATTTAGGCCGTCATTATAACGGCGGATAAAATCGGTTTGCGGGCTCGCCGGCCCGTTGATTTTAGCAATCGTTTCCATCATGTCGCGCAAATCTGAGGCTTCTTGGGTTGAAACTGATTTCTGCAGAAAATTAATCATCGGGCGCAGCACGCTATCGGGCTGTTTATAATCCCGCGTCAACCACCGAATATTCAGCACAAAATCTTCGGCGTCCTCTTCTGGCCAGCCCAGCTTATCGCGCACAATCTCTTCGATGGCATCATTCTCTACAGCGCTTACGCGGCCATCCCCAGAGAGGCGCGCCGTAGCAACCATCAACACAGCAGCCGCTTCACGCGCATCTTCGATCAAGTCCAAACCGCTTCGACCAACGCGCTTTTTATAGCGTAATTTACGCGGTAAGTTCACCAAAGTTTCGGCTGCATCCGTAATGTGATGCGCGCCTTGAGCCGCGCGGCCAATCCAAAAAATCAAAACCGCAAGGGTCGTTAATATACCGAGTATAGCTGCCATAAGTCTCAATTACGTCCCTGTGATAGCGCTGTCAAATGTGGATATTTACAGATAATTAAGACTATTGATCACCGTTTCCGTAATCTTTCCACAGTACCAGAATAGATAATAAGAATAACAATTCAGCGCGGTTTATCATGGGTAATGCTAATTTTTGGAAGAACACATCCGGCAATGTCGGCGTGATATTCGCCATTGCGGCCTTACCCATCATGGTGGGTTCAACATTGGCGATGGACAAATACAAAGCCAATTCGGTTCAGGCGGATTTACAAGCTGCAACAGATAATGCTGTTCTTGCGACGGTGTCGAACGGCGCCTTAGATCCTGGCGACCGTCAGTCCTATGCCGAAAGCCGGTTTGCAAGTAATTATAAAGCTTACCCCGCGACGCTAAAATATTCTGATACCGCTAGCGTCGTTCAACTTACCGCGACGGCAAAAATGCCGACACTTATGGGCAGCATTGTTGGCCGGGATAACATTTTAGTATCCGCCACCGCCGCAGGCACTGTGTCAAGAGGCCGTACGATTTGTGTTTTAGCTTTGTCGGAAGACAGTGAAAGCGCAATGAGCTTTTCAGACTCAGTTCTGTTCGAAGCCAGTAATTGCAGCGTCCATGTAAACTCAAAACACGCCAATGCGATCACAAGCACATCAACGATGACACCCAAAGCGCAGGATTTTTGCGTGACAGGAAGCGGAACAGGTACATTTAATCCACCGCTCAATTCAGAATGCACAAAAGTCAACGACCCCTATGCCGACTTAGTTTTTCCAACGCCCACACAATGCGTTGAAGATGCGGCAACACGAGGGCAACAATTATACGACACGTTGACGACCGGGTTTTCGCAAATGGGTACGACCTATTCAGAGGAAGACGCCACGACTACGGGGAGCAACACTGTCCTTAGACCCGGAACATATTGTGACCCCGTTATTGTTGATGGCGCCAATGTCACGTTCTCGCCCGGGACATATCAATTCCTTGCAGGTATAAAGTTTAAAAATAGCGCGCAAGTTCATGCGCAAAGCGTCACACTTGTCCTTCATGGCCCTGAAAATATGATTGAGGTTGAAACTGGCGCGCAGGTTTATCTTAAAGCGCCAGCAAGCGGTGATTTAGCAGGCTTAGCCATCATTCAAGGTGAGCAATCCTATGTCGGCCTTGGCAACCAAATTCTGCCAGCCGGACGGTGGGTCGGAGTAATAAGGGGAGCCAAGCCCATTAGCCGACTGAATAGCGGCGGACATCTTGATGTTATTGGTACAGTTTACTTGCCCGACCAACATCTTGATGTATCGGGAACAAGTACATTTGGCGCGCGCTCCCGCTCGACATCATTTATTGCCGATACGGTCAGTTTTTCAGAAAAAACACGCGCGAGCTTAACTGTGAATCACACAGCCGAAGGGCTACCGCCCATCGAGCCGCGCGTTGAAGAAGCGCCGCGCCTTATCAAATAAAGGTTTAGTTCGGGCGCGCAGCCTGATCAGGGCTATCCAGCGCGAAGAGCGGGATAAAGACTTCAAACATCTCTCCGTCCTCATCCGTCATTTTATATGTGCCATGCATCATACCCGACGGCGCCGATAATGGCGCGCCAGATGTGTAGCGAAAGGTTTCACCGGGTTGCAAAACAGGCTGTTCTCCGACGACGCCGTCACCCCGAACGCATTGTGAATGGCCGCGGCTATCATTGATATTCCACATACGCTCAACGACCTTAAGCGCAGACCCGCTAAGATTTTCAATTTCAACAGTATAGGCCCAGATATAACGATCATCTTTGGGTGAGGACTCATCAGGCAGATAATCAGGCTGCACGCGAACAACCACGTCGCCCGTTTGTTGTTCAAATAACATTC
>CALKXN010000009.1 GCA_938003555.1 uncultured Robiginitomaculum sp.
TTAAAGCCCATCGTTTCGAGCGCGCGGTTACCTGCAAAAATCATGAGGTCAGCCCATGATAATGCGCGGCCATATTTCTTTTTTATGGGCCATAACAAACGACGAGCCTTATCGAGATTACCATTATCCGGCCAGCTATTAAGCGGGGCAAAACGCTGTGAGCCGGAGCCCGCGCCGCCGCGACCGTCTTGGACGCGATATGTCCCGGCGCTGTGCCAAGCCATACGAATAAAGAAGCCGCCATAATGACCAAAATCAGCCGGCCACCAGTCTTGGCTATCCGTCATAATCGCGTCGACGTCTTTGGCGAGTTTCTTTAGATTGATCTTCTTAAACGCCTCTGCGTAATTAAAGTCTTCGCCCATCGGATCGCCGGCAGGCGCATTTTGGTGAAGCATTTTGACATTAAGTTGGTTTGGCCACCAATGTTGGTTGGCCTGCGTTCCTGTTGCGCGGTGTTTATTCTCGCCGTGCATAACAGGGCATCTCCCGCCGCCCTCTTCATTAACGTCCCAAACTTTAGTCATACATCTCTCCATTAAAATCAACAGCGTCAGAAATTACTTCTGATTCTGCGTGACTTTAAAACCCGTAACATGATTTTCATAATTGATTGTTTTAATAATAATGATAAGCAAAACTTATGAATATAAGAGATCTCGAATATATTAAATCTGTATCTAAGCATCTGCATTTTGGTGACGCGGCGCTGGCGTGTCATGTCAGCCAGCCTGCCCTCTCCAGCCAAATTAAAAAATTGGAGACAGAACTTGGCGTTATATTATTTGAGCGTGACAACCGCTCCGTCAGCGTCACTGATGCCGGAAAAGATATTATTGCTCTGGCCGAAGACGCACTCTCGGTTATTGGCAATATTTACGCAGCGGCGGAAACAGCGCGCGATCCACTCTCCGGAGAGTTTCGTATCGGCTCCATTCCGACCATCGCGCCCTATCTCTTCCCGGGCTTTGTTACGCGCAGCCGTGCGGCCCTGCCTAGTCTCAAGCTCCAATTCCGAGAAGACATTACGGATCGCCTCAATGAGGCCTTACTGAATGGCGAGCTTGATGCCGCCATTCTCGCCACGCCGCCAGACAGCCCTAAATTTAATGTCATCGAGCTTTATGACGAACCTTTTTGGGTCATCTTTCCCGAAAATCATGATCTGCAAAGCTTTAAACGCGTACGCACCAAAGACCTACCGACGGACGAACTCCTCCTGCTCGCCGAAGGACATTGCTTTCGCGATCAGGCCATGGATGTGTGCCGCTTAGATAGCTCAAATGAAACCTACACCGTGCGCGCAACGAGCTTAGAGACCCTCATTAATATGGTCGCCGCGCGCCAAGGCGTGACCCTTGTTCCCGCCATGGCCTTAGATCCGCGCCGCATCTCCGGCAGCGGCGTTGACACGCAAAAACTAAATGATAAATCCGCCTATCGCCGTATCTATCTGACCTATCGCAAAAGTTTCCCGAGAGAGGCGCTCCTGCAAAAAATGGCCGATGTGTTTTGCGAAGGACTGCCCGATACGGTGAAGCGGATAAGGGGCTAAGTTAGATATGGCATGACTTTAGCTTTGAGAATTTCAATCAACTCCGGATCCATAAATGGATAGTCGTCGGGAATATCAAGAACATCAATTTTCTTATAATTTAGAGCTTGCCGAAAGTCGGACTTTATTCGCGACTTGTGCTTATCCTCCATAACTAAAATTATATCTGCGCATTTAATGTCTTTGATTGATATTTTGCGCCTTGCGCTTGAGGCCGTTCCGGCGGAGCGAACCGAAACATTGGGATGCTTTCGAAATACCCGCTCAGCAGTTGGACTACGCCATTGGTTCTTACTGCAGACAAAGAGGATATTTTTCATTTAACCCATCACTGCTTTTCGCGCCATATTTGCAGCAACCAGCAAAAGACAAATACCAAAAATGCGTTTTAATTTAGCCTGCGGGAGACTATGGGCGAGTTTTGCGCCGAGCGGGATTGTTAGAATGGCGATGCTCGCCACCAAAGCAAAACCGAGCATATTTACATATCCCAGCGAACCAAAGGGGCGACCTGCCGCGCTCCATCCTGAAATAATAAATCCGAGCGTCGCAGGCACGGCAATCGCAAACCCAAAGCCGGAGGCCGTTCCGATGGCGCGGTGAATGGGCATGCCGCAAAGACTCATAAGAGGAACTGTCAGAGAGCCGCCGCCAATCCCCATCAGGGCCGATAAAGCCCCAACCGTACCGCCCACGATTGGCGGCGCGGCGCCCGTCGGCACAGTGCTGCGAACGACAAAGTCAGGACGACCAAAAATAAATTGAAGCGCGACAAGGCTGGCGATGACCGCAAATAATATGGTCAGCGCCTGCCCCGAAAATTTTGGCGCGAGCCACAGCGCAGCGATAAAGCTGCCCAGCCCTATCCATAGCGCATAGCTTTGCCAAATTTTGGAAGGCCAGAGCAAATCCCACGCAACAGATTTACGTTTGTGATGCGCCGCTGTGCTGCGGATGGAATTAACAATAATAATTGCGCCCGATGTCGCCACCGCGCAATGCATCAGAACACTTTCGGGAACGCCGATTGCGCCAAAGGCAAAATAGAGCGCGGGAACCATCACGGCCCCGCCGCCAATCCCAAACAGCCCTGCGCTTAATCCCGACAAAGCGCCAACGCCGATGAGGGCAAGCGCCAAGTAGATCAATTCAGCTTCCACTAAGCCGCAGCCCGCGCTTGTATCATGGCGTTAAGCGCCGCCTCAATACATTCAGACGGCTTTAATCTTGCCGCATTGGACTCAGACAATGTCCGCCGCCACAAACGCGCGCCAGGCTGCCCTGCGAACAATCCCATAATATGACGCGTCAGCGCCTTGACGCTGCGATCCTCGCCTTCGCGGCGAGCTGCATAATCTATCATCATGACCGCAATGTCTTCGCGGCTATATGCGAAAGCTTCTGCGCCATAAACATCACGATCTATTCGTGTCAGTTCCCACGGCGTGTGATAGGCCGCCCGGCCGATCATAAATCCATCAAGTAGTTGCGTCTCGTTGAGTGACTGCTCAATCGTTTCAAGTCCGCCATTGAGAACAATTTCAAGGTCAGGATAAGCTGCCTTCATCTCCCGCACTTTATCATAATCAAGCGGCGGAACGCTGCGGTTATCCTTGGGCGACAAGCCTTGTAGCCAAGCCTTGCGCGCATGAACGATAAAATGCGTGCAGCCCGCCGCAGCAACTGTTTCAATAAATCGGGGCAAAGTTTCATTTATATTTTGATCATCAATGCCAAGGCGGCATTTCACTGTGACTGGAACTTCTACAGCTTCTGACATCGCTGTGAAGCACTGCGCCACGAGGTCTGGCTCGGCCATCAAGCAGGCGCCAAAGCGCCCTGATTGAACACGATCAGACGGACAGCCAATATTGATATTGATTTCGTCATAGCCGTAACCCGCGCCAATGTTGCTTGCCTTAACCAACTTGTCAGGGTCACTTCCTCCGATTTGAAGCGCGACAGGGTGCTCTGCGGAGTCAAATCCAATCAGGTAATCACGATCCCCATGTATGACTGCGTCAGCCACGACCATTTCCGTATAAAGCAGAACATGGGAAGAAAGCTGCCGATGGAAATATCGGCAATGCCTGTCCGTCCAATCCATCATGGGCGCAACACTCACGGTAAAATCTTGATTTTTATGCATCTACTTTACACTTTAAACGACCATGAAAGGCTGCTCATTACAGCAACTCCAACAGAATTCAAATCCGTCATTACCATATACAAATCATAGGTCAGAGTTATGCTACTTCAAAACTTTGCAGCTTCGATCTAACGCGGCATGGCGCGTATCATGCGAGCACACTAATCTGCATTAACCGTGCGAAACCCGATGTGATTTGTTGGAAACCCTGCTTCTTGAGGCTGCCGCGCGGCAGCGCGGTAGCGACGGCAATAGTTTTCAGCACACAAAAATGAACCGCCTTTAATCACATAAATGGGCTCCCCCTCACCTTGCTTATAGATTGTATCCGTCCATTCCCAGACATTGCCAACCATATCGTAAAGGCCAAACCGGTTGGCCGGATAACAGCCAACAGGAGAGCGCTGGAGAAACCCGTCATCCTTTGTGTTTTGAATAGGAAATGCGCCTTGCCACGTATTTGCTTGCTCCACGCCATTTATAGTGCGGCTTTCGCCCCAGATATATCGCGTTTGACTTCCCGCTCGCGCGGCATACTCCCATTGCGCCTCTGATGGTAAAGTGCGGCCGACCCATGTGGCATAAGCCTTCGCGTCAGCATACGAGACCTGAACAACTGGGTCTGCTCCTCGCGTGTCAATCGAGCTGCTGGGGCCTTCAGGGTGGCGCCAATTCGCGCCCTCAACAAAGCGCCACCACGTCCGGTTCACCGCATCAGGAGGAGTAAATACAGCAGAGCCGCTTTTCTCAAATCCAGGCTGAACTTTCTCCGCGGATGTCACATATCCCGTTTGAGCAACGAATTGCGCGAACTGCGCATTCGTTACTTCAGTCACATCCATGTCAAAATCATCAACATCAACATTCCTAGCAGGACGCTCTTCAGGATAGCCTCTATCAGAACCGATCACTGTCGATCCTGAAGGAATACTCACAGTTGGCGCTTTGACGGTTATGCAGCTTATTGGATCGCCCGCATTAGCCTCACCTCCATTGATCCCGCCGTTACCTTCGCAACTCGCCAACAGCGTTAGGCACATGAGTCCAAATCCAACACCGATGAGAGGTCTTGAAAATTGACGCATTTTGCACCTCATTGAACGGTGGGAGCTTCTAATTTAATGCCGGGCTTATAAT
>CALKXN010000010.1 GCA_938003555.1 uncultured Robiginitomaculum sp.
GCTTCTTCTTGCGAGTCTCCAAATGCTGCAAAAGACTCTTCAATAAAAATGCCTTCGTCCAATACAATTTGTATTAATAATTCACCGACTGTGTTTTCCGTTTTAGGTGGTTTGTAAAAAGCTCGAAATCCCGGATACCCCCGTCCACAATTACCCAATCCTTATAACGACTAGCAACAAGGCTGTGGGCTTGAAGTAATTTAATGAAAAAGTTTGCAATATGATCTTGTGGGTCGTTCATAGTTGTAGACTTTATTTTAATGCGATAAACCCCTCCCTAAATCGCTCTCAATCTTTGATCTTTAATCGGCAAACTCCGAATGCGTTGTCCTGTTGCCGCAAATATCCCGTTTAGTACGGCGGGCGCGGCGACGGCGATTGTCGGCTCTCCGACGCCGCCCCAAAATCCGCCGCTGGGCATGATGATGGTTTCGACTTCGGGCATTTCGGCGATGCGCAAACTTGGATAAGTGTCAAAATTACGCTGTACGGTTTGGCCGTTCTCATAGGTGATTTCCCCGTAAAGCATGGCGGTCAGGCCATAGACAAAGCTGCCTTCGACTTGGGCTTCGATTTGCTGCGGATTTACGGCGTGGCCGGGATCGGTTGCGGCTGTGATCTTGTGGATTTTTAGTCCGCCCTCATCATCAACGCTGACTTCGGCGCAGGCGGCGACATAGCTTCCAAATGCATAAAGCGCAGAGAGGCCGCGATGTTTTCCATCATTTTTGCCCCATCCGCCGCCATCGGCGGCGGCTTGCAGAACGGCGGCCATTTTGGGGCTGTCGCCCATATTTTCTAACCGAAATTCCAGCGGGTCACGCCCTGCCGCATGGGCCATTTCATCAAGGAAACAATCTAAGTAAATCGCATTTTGATTGATATTCACGCCGCGCCAAAAGCCGGGACGAATGGGCGGGTTACGCATGGCATGGTGGATATGCACATTGGGGAAAGTGTATTTAATGGACTGATCTTCCATGCGTTTACTGACGCCGGAGGGGAACAGGCCTTGGAATACGGCAGGGTCCATATCGCCGGGCTTGATGAAATTGAGGCCAGCTAAAATAGACTGGCCCGAAATTTTCATATCCATCGCCGTCAGCTTGCCATCCTTGGACAGACCGCCAACGACTTTGGCTTTGGTCACGGGGTGATAAAAACCGTGCGCCATATCTTCTTCGCGTGACCACATGAGTTTAATCGGCGTGCCCGGAAATGCTTTGGCAATTGTCACGGCTTGCGTGACGAAATCGCTCATGCCGCGCCGCCCAAATCCGCCGCCCAGATGAAGCTTATGGACGTCGCAATTCTCCGCCGGAAGGCCGGCGGCTTTAATCGCGGCTTGCAAGGCTGCTTCGCCATTTTGTGTTGGGCACCACACGTCGCATTTCTCTGCGGTCCACAGCGCTGTCGCGTTCATTGGTTCCATTGTGGCGTGGTTTTGCGTGCTATATCCATATTGCGCCGTGATGACTTTATCGGCGGCCTTAAGCGCCGCGGCCACATCACCGGCCTTATTGCCCGTAAATGTGTCTTTGGCCGTCAGCCCTTCATCGAGCATTTTGTGAACATCGGCGCTGGAGAAATTGGCGTTCTTTCCTGCGTCCCATTCAATGGGCATCTCTTCGAGCGCCATATTGGCCGTCCACCAGCTATCGGCAATAATGGCGACAGCATTGTCGCCAACTTTCATCACCTTGGTCACGCCCTTACGCGCCATAGCGCTATCCGCGTCAAAGCTTTTAAGTGTGCCGCCCATGACTGGACAGGCTTTGATTGACGCCATTAACATGCCGGGCAGGGTGAAGTCCGCGCCGTAAATTTGTGACCCATCCAATTTTTCTTTGGTGTCCAGACGCATTTTTGGTTGCCCAATGATGGTCCATTCAGACGGCGCTTTAAGCGTGATGTCTGTCGGGAGCTCCATCGTCCCGGCTAGCTGCGCCAGCGCGCCATAGCGCAGTTTCTTTTTCGTGCCGCTGAGCAGCACAAATCCGTTTTCGGCGCGCACATCATCAATGGAGACCTCCCAGCTTTGGGCGGCTGCGGCTTTAAGCATTTCGCGCGCGGCAGCGCCGCCTTGGCGCACATAATCATGGCTGCGCCGGATGCCGGAGGATCCGCCTGTTCCAAAACTGCCCCAGACGCGGTCACGTTTTGCGTTCTCGCCCGGCGTTGGATATTCGGTGGTGACATTTTTCCAGTCACATTCCAATTCTTCAGCGACCAGCTGCGCCAGACCCGTCAATGTGCCTTGGCCCATTTCAGAGCGCGCAATGCGGATGGTCACTGTATCGTCGGAGGCGATTTGAGCCCATGCCCCGACTTCGTTTTCCGTGACGGGGCCAGTGGCCGCGTCGTCCTTGGGCGCGCAGCTCGAGAGAACGCCGATGGACAGGCCTGCGGCGGCGGTCGTGCCAATGATGAAATTTCTGCGTGATAATGTGATGCTCATATCCGGCCCCTACGCTTTCTTTTTCTTGGCAAGGTGGATGCCCTTGCGCACGCGGGCAAATGTCCCGCAGCGGCAAATATTGGTAATCTGCTCATCTATATCATCGTCGGATGCGTTTGGGTTTTCCTCAAGAAAGGCCGAGACGGCCATAATCATGCCCGCCTGACAAAACCCGCATTGGGGAATGTCCAGCTCCGCCCAGGCTTGCTGCACAGGATGGTTGGCGGCTTCGGACAGGCCTTCAATGGTCGTGATTTTTTCGTCTTCGGTGAGCGCCGATGCCGGCATAACGCAAGAGCGAACGGCGACGCCGTCAACATGAACCGTACAGGCCCCGCATTGCGCGATGCCGCATCCATATTTTGTCCCTGTCAGGCCAAGGTCTTCGCGTAGCACCCACAGGAGCGGTTTGTCTTCATCCGCTTCATAGACGCGCTGTTTGCCGTTAATATTGAGTATGGCCATATCTCTCTCCCGAACTGTCTTTGCTTTGCATAACACAGATTGAGGAAGGGCCGAAGTCTGAACGGCCGATATGACGAAAGATTTATGTAAGGGCCATGGGGCGGGTGGGGTTTCAATCTCTCATTTGATTTTTTGTTTTTCGTTCGTTTCTAAAAGTGGGGCTGTCCGTGCGGGACTTAAATAAACTGGAGTACCAAAAGTAAAAAAGTGTTTCGTCTAAAAAAATCCCTGCCGCCCCCACAGATCGCTCCGTATTGGCAACATGTAACTTAGAACTCTGCCTAAGTTACAGCACGGCGGCGCTGCTGCTGGCGGCCATCGGCTGAGGGTTAGTCGCCATAGCTCTCACCAGCGGGATGTCCAAAGGCGCGCTTCACCTCCTTCTCTCCCACGCCGTCTCCCCCTCCAGCCAGCCAACGCGCACTTGCCTGCCCCGTGAAGAAAAGAACAGTTTGGAATATAGGGCAGAATTGAAAGACACGGCGGAGAGGTGATGCGAGAGAGTATCGAAATATATATCCTCATATATAACAGGGAAACTCTGAAAACGCATAACCTAATTCTAATTTACTGCGGCAAATTTTCACCAAAGAAGCGCACGGCATTGCCGCCCATAACTTTTGCGATGACGGGTTTTTCCATGCCTTTATCCATTAAGGCCTGCGTTATCGCTGCAAGCTCGGATGTATCCAGCGTTGTTGTGACCGTCCCGTCAAAATCAGAACCCAGCGCGACATGGTCTTCACCGAGCAGGTCAACGCCGTAAATGATCGCGTCGGCAATCCCGCGGGGCTGAATGTCGCAAATTACGCCGCTAAAATATCCAATCCCAATCAGTCCGCCGCGTTTTGCGATTTCGACTAAAATATCATCGGGCAAATTGCGGTTTGCGGTTTTAGGACACGCGCTAAGGATGCCGCCATGCGATAATATCATTGGCGAAGATGTGACCTTCATCGCGTCGCGCACGCTTTGCTCGGAGGAATGGGCGATGTCGATGATGATGCCCATATCCTCCATAGCCTTCACGGCTTCAAATCCAAAGGGCGTCAATCCGGCTTTGGTAATTCCGTGCATCGACCCGCCCAGTTCATTGTCAAAGAAATGCTGTAAGCCCATGACGCGATAGCCATGAGCGTATAGGCGTTTTATATTTCCAATATCGCCTTCCAGCGGGTGCGCGCCTTCGGTCAAAAGGATCGTGACAAGCTTATCGCTATTAATCGCGGCTTCAAAACTTGAGCGGTCGCGGGCAATTAGGACATGGCCCTGCTGTTCCAATTTCGTGAGGCGCTCAGCCTGATAGGCGGCGCGCTCATAGAGGCTATCCCATGTGCGCGGGGGCCAAAACTGCGCCTTGGCCAGCAGGGCAATGTTATCCGGTCCCGTGCCGTCATTTTGATCAAAATTTAAGCCGCGCGGACTTTTGGTAACCGCCGAGAATAGCTGAAATTTCAC
>CALKXN010000011.1 GCA_938003555.1 uncultured Robiginitomaculum sp.
CTGGAAAATCAAGATAAGCGCCATGAGGGCGGCAGTAAGAATATTGGCACGGGCGGCACGTCGCCCTTTGGCAATAATGGTTACAACCCCGAAGGCATCCGTATTGGTCAAAATAAAGGCCGCCACGGCAAAGCCGTTAAAGTCTGGGATAAGCGCCAGTTTAAAAACCTGGATGGTGACCGCGAGCTTGGCACGCGCAATATCAAAGTCGCGCTGCGCCGCTTGCGTAAATTTGCGCGTGAAGGCGCCGCTGATGAACTGGATTTAGCGGGAACAATTAAGGGCACGGCCAAGCAAGGCTGGCTGGATATTCAGATGCGCCCCGAGCGCCGTAACGCCGTCAAAGTGCTGACCTTTTTTGACATTGGCGGGTCTATGGACAGCTATGTCAAACAGGCAGAAGAACTCTTCTCTGCTGCGCGCAGTGAATTTAAACGGCTAGATTATTTCTACTTCCACAACTGCCTCTATGAGCATGTCTGGAAAGACAATATCCGCCGCATGCGCGAAGTCACGCCGACATGGGATATTCTTCATAAATATCCGTCGGATTACCGCGTCGTGATTGTCGGCGACGCCGCCATGAGCCCCTATGAAATCACAATGCGCGGCGGAAGCGTCGAGCATTGGAATGAAGAAGCGGGCGCGATATGGCTCAAACGACTCGTTGACATTTACGACCATCTGGTTTGGATTAACCCCACACAAAAAGAGTATTGGCAATACAGCCAATCCACCCAAATTATCCAAGAGATCATTGGAGAGGACAAAATGTTCCCCATGACTCTCTCGGGCATTGAGGGCGCGATGAAAGTTCTCGCCCGCTAACCGCTTTAAAGGAGCATGACATGAAAAAGACAGCTTTACTGACCGGAGTCGCGATCGCCACGATCCTCGCGGCCTGCTCACCCAAAACAGCCGAAGTCGAAGCATCGAAAACTGTAGTTCGGGAAGTTGAAATGACCGAAGCCGCCAAAGCCGCGAAAAAAGCGATTGCGGGTAAACCGATGCTCGCTGAATGGAGCGGGCCCTATGACGGCGTGCCGCCGTGGGGTGATGTTGATGTCTCGACATTTGAAGCCGATCTGACCACGGGCCTGGATATGGCGCAGGCCGAATATGACGCCATCGCAAACAATCCTGCCCCGGCGACATTTGACAATACAATGCTGGCGATGGAACGTGCCGGCGAGCCGCTAAGCCGGGCCTCACGCATTTTCGGTGTCCATGGCAGCAATCTCGCCAATGACGAAATTCGCGGCATTCAATCGCGTATGTCCCCGAAATATTCAGCATTCTCGGATGGCATTACGCAGAATGAAAAGCTCTTTGCGCGCATTAAATCTGTCTATGAAAATATGGACAAAGATGGCCTGAACCCAATACAGCAACGCCTTGTTACTGATAGTTATCGCAGTTTTGTTCGCCAAGGTGCAAACTTGAATGAGGCTGATAAAGCCCGCCTAACGGATGTAAATTCTCGCCTCTCAACACTGACCACAAGTTTTGGTCAAAATGTCCAAAAAGACGAAGAGAAATATACGACCGTCATTACAGATAAAAAAGATTTGGCTGGACTGCCAGATTGGCTGATCGCTTCAATGGCGGATCAAGGCGCGGACGGCGAATGGGTCGTTACAAATACGCGGTCATCTATGGACCCGTTCTTGACCTACAGCGCGAACCGTAAATTGCGCGAAGAGGTCTGGAATAAATATTACAATCGCGGCGATAATGGTGATGCCAATGACAATAATAAAATCATCAGCGAAATCCTGACGCTGCGCCAAGAGCGTGCCAAATTGCTGGGCTATGAGTCACACGCGCACTGGGCGCTGGAGACGCGCATGGCGAAAAATCCGCAAAACGCGATTGATCTGATGGAAGCTGTATGGCCCGCCGCAGTTGCGCGCGCCAATGAAGAAATCGCTGACATGCAGAAGGTCGCAAATGGCGAAGGCGCAAAGTTTGAAATCAAGCCTTGGGATTACCGTTATTACGCCGAGAAAGTGCGTAAGGATAAATATGACCTCGATTTCAATTTGGTCAAACCTTACATGCAAATGGAAAAATTGCGCGAAGGTATGTTCTACGCCGCCGGCCGTCTCTACGGATTTGAGTTTGAGCAGGTCAGCGACGTCCCTGTTTACCACGAAGATGTTCGCGTCTGGAAAGTAATGAAAGACGGTGATCTGCAAGGTCTGTGGTATTTTGATCCCTATGCGCGCAAAGGCAAACGCTCCGGCGCATGGATGAACGCGCTACGTACGCAGCACCGAATGGATGGCAAGGACGTAAAAGTTATCGTCACAAATAATTCTAACTTTGTGAAAGGCGCTGATGGCGAGCCGACCCTAATTTCTTGGGATGATGCCAACACCATGTTCCATGAATTTGGTCACGCCTTGCACGGCTTGAACTCTAACGTCACATATCCGAGCCAATCCGGAACAGCCGTGGCGCGCGATTATGTGGAGTTTCCGAGCCAGCTCAATGAGCATTGGCTCACCACGCCAGAAGTGCTGAACACTTACGCGGTACATTACAAAACAGGCGAGCCCATCCCTCAAGACCTGCTCGATAAAATGGATAATGCTGCAACATTTAACCAGGGTTTCTCTACCGTTGAATATCTCGCCAGTGCATTGGTGGATATGAAACTACACATGACCAAAGGCGAAATTGATCCAGATAAATTTGAGCGCGAAACGCTTGAAAGCCTTGGCATGCCAAGCGCGATTGTTATGCGTCACCGCACGCCGCATTTCGGGCATATCTTTGCCGGCGGCTACAGCGCGGGTTATTACAGCTATCTGTGGTCTGACACGCTAACGGCAGACTCGGCCGAAGCGTTTGAAGAAGCGGGCAGTTTCTATGACGAAGCTGTCGCCAAAAGCCTTTATGAGAACATCATGAGCGTGGGCGACACCGTTGATCCTGCTGATGGTTTCCGCGCCTTCCGTGGCCGTGACGTCTCGATTGCGCCGCTTATGCGTAAACGCGGTTTCCCTGTCACCAAGGATATGGAATAGGATTAAGGCCCCCGCATTGCGGGGGCTTTTCGTATTATGTCAAATATAGATCACCTTATCTCCCACCGCTTTCGCGGATTTGCCCCGCGTGAAAACTCACTCGAAGGCCTGCGCGCCGCGCTGGCCTTTGGCGTAAAACATCTGGAATTTGATATCCGCGTGGCCGGCTGCGGGATGCCCATGATTTATCATGACGAATCCGCCAAAGATGGACGCGGCAGAAAACGTCATCTGGCAGATTACACAGCAGAACAATTTCAAGACCTTGGCGGCGAGTTTTCACATTTTGCAACATTCGAAGATTTGCTCAAAACCATCGCTGGAAGCGGCAATAAAACGGCGCGTTTCTTGGTTGATATTAAAGATGCCGGGTTTGAAGTTGAAATCGCCAGTCTTGTTCGGCTCTATCGATTGCAGGATCGCGTGACCTATGTTTCATGGGTTCCCGAAGCGCTTTACGCCATGCATAAAATCGAGCCGAACATTCCGCTCTGCCTGTCGCATTGGTGTAAATCTCCCGGCCCGCTCGTGCGCTCCGTCCATAAAGTATTCACCGCTAAAAACGGCCAAGTCCCCTATAGCGGGCGCAATTATGTTCACGGCGAGCGCAGTGGATGGTTTATTGATGGCCCTATCACAGGCGAAATGCGCGCTATGTTGGCCCGCACAAAAGGCTCAGTTTGCGTCCCCGTGGGCATGGTCACGCGCGCTTTGGTTGATGCATATCATAAGGC
>CALKXN010000012.1 GCA_938003555.1 uncultured Robiginitomaculum sp.
TATTGCATGCTCTCAAGCTGCTGTTTCATCACGCATTTTATACACTGGGTTTATTGCGCAACAGATATCCATATTGTGACCGCGCCGAAGGAGTAGTTTAAAACTATCCCTGTTTTAAAATGGGATATATATTTATTTCGCCCCGCTCTCATAACCCTCTCTGCGACGGCTTAGCCCTGCCATACCCCGCTCATCCCTGCGCAGGCAGGGATCTATTCCGTGATCCGTAAGATATTGTAAATGCGCGTAATTTCCGCTCCTATCGAAAGATATGCTCATGCGGCGGGGCCGCAGCTTTGCAAAAGTTCCCTGCCTGCGCAGGGATGAGCGGGAGGGGAATTGGGCGCTTCAAAATCAAGGATGAATATTTTTTACGCCGTGTCTTTCAATTCTGCCCTATATTGCAACTGTCCTTATCTCACAGGGCAGGCACGCGATCGTTGGCTGGCTGGAGATAGGGCGGTATGGAGTAAAGCTTGGTAAAACGTATCAAGTGGAGCTTCGCGAGCGAGAGCTAAAGCGACCAAAACTCGCCGGTGGCCGTTCGCAGCAATATCGCCGTGCGGCGGTGGAGCTTATCTTCGGATGAGTAAAGCCGCTTGAGCGTTTATCACCCGCTCAAGGTGATTGAGAACGAAACACTTAACCTTCGGTACTTTTCCGGTTTTTGATTGCCCGCACGGACAGCCCTACTTTTTAAAGATTACGAGAAACAAAATGAAGATAAATGCCAAGAGATAGAATTCATAGAGGATCAAAAAACCAAACAGCGAGATTGAGACAGAGGATATTATCTGTCCGACTTGAGCGTGAGCGATTGCAACTTTCCGAGCAGCGATCTGCTTACCGCCTTAGGGCGGGGGAGCGATTGGATTATGACGATCCTGGGCTTATGGAGTCGCGTGAGCAGCTTGCGCGGTTTAGAATAGATGCCCAAATTTCGCGTATTCAGCGTGAGATAACGGGCTATATCCGTAATGGCGGGCAGCCGCCGACAGAGCAGCAGCGTGATGATGATGATGAGCGGCGCGGATGGGCGATGATTGAGCAGATTTTGCGGGGGCATTAGGCTGGACGGGCATTCCTTGACCCTCGCCGTCCTGCAAAGGCAGAAGCCCGCTGCGCGCGCCATATACATACCTAAACATTCCCCTAGCGGGCTAGCGCTGCGCCCGTTATACGCAAGGGCAACTCCATAAAGGACAGCTATGTCTGCTCAGAACTTTTTCGCCCGAATGACGGCGCCTAAAATTACCGCGCGTAAGGGCGGTGACCCGATTGTGTGCCTGACGGCCTATGACGCGCCGACGGCGGCCTTGCTTGATGATCATTGTGATTTGCTTTTGGTCGGGGATAGTGTGGGCATGGTCGTTCATGGCCTGACCACGACAGTCGGCGTGACGCTCGATATGATGATTATGCACGGGCAGGCGGTGATGCGCGGATCGAAAACGGCTTTGGTCGTCGTTGATTTGCCCTTTGGCAGCTATGAAGACAGCCCCGAAACCGCCTTTCGCAATGCCTCGCGCGTGATGATGGAAACGGGGTGCCAAGCGGTGAAAATTGAGAGCGGGTCATATGCGGCGCAGACGGTCAGCTATTTGGTCGAGCGCGGCATTCCCGTGATGAGCCATGTGGGCCTTCGCCCGCAAAGCATGAATGTTTTAGGGGGCTTTCGCGCGCGCGGACGCACAGCGTCCATTGCAGATGAAATTATAGAGAACGCCATTGCCGCGGCCGAGGCCGGATCATTTGCGGTTGTCGTCGAAGGCGTGTCCGAAGAGCTGGCTGATCGCGTGACCAAGGCCGTGAATATTCCAACGATTGGCATTGGCGCTTCTGCGGGCTGTGACGGGCAGATATTGGTGACGCCAGACATGTTGGGTATGTTTGACCGCGTACCAAAATTTGTCAAAAAATATGGCGCGATGTCCGATTTGATTGAGACAGCGGCGAAGGATTATGCCGCCGAGGTCAAGGCCCGAACATTTCCTAGTGATGATTATACGTATAAGTTTAAAAAGTAGCGGGCATAAAAAAGCCCCGCCAAGGCGGGGCTAACTCATCACTATAATGCGCTTAGCCTTTAAGGGCTTTATTTAAGAGAGCGTCGAGCTGCTCAACATCTGCGCCGGCGACATATTCCCCATCAATGACAAAGAATGGCGTCCCGGTCAGCATCGGAATTTGACGGGCCAGATCAAAGGCATCTTCGATTTGCTTGGACAATTTATCGTCCTTCATATCATTTTCCATCATCTCAATATCAACGCCGGCTTCTTTGGCCAGAGCGATAACGCGCTCGGGGGCAAGATTTGACTCATTCATCATGGAGAAGTGCATGACAGAATATTTGCCCTGACGGGCCGCCGCGAGCGCAGCCAGGCTGGCGTTACGGGATGTCTTCGTGCGGCGATCAAGAAGCGGAAGTTCTTTGAAGATCACACGTACATCATCCGGGTGCTTGTCGATTGTCTGGCGCACCCACTCGGTTGAGCGTTTGCAGTAGCCGCAATTATAATCGAAGAATTCAACGATTGTGACTTTGGCGTCTTTGGGGCCAAGCGCA
>CALKXN010000013.1 GCA_938003555.1 uncultured Robiginitomaculum sp.
AAAAGGACGCCAAGACCGGCCATAAAAATCACGACAGTCTCGCCCATCGTATCATAACTCCGATAGCTCGCCAGAACGGCCGTAACGACATTTGGTACGTCAATATCTTTAGGGCTCGTTTCCATATATTGCATGCCAACGCCCGTATTCACGGCGCTGTCTTTATCGCCATAATCCGGCATGTCCGGCACGGCGTAAAGCAAAGCCGCGCCCGCGAGCACAACAATTAAAAAGGGCCCAACCGCGCGGCGCATGGTGATGGGACTGGATTGACGATCCGTCAACAGCATCGCGCCGAGCATCAAGACGGTCGAGATTCCTGCGCCAACAGCAGCTTCTGTAAAGGCGACATCGACCGCATCCAAAGAAACAAACCATGTCGCGCAAAGCAAACTGTAGACGCCCTGAAGCATGACAACAGCAAAGAGTGAGCGCATACGCACAATCGCAAGCCCAACAACCACAAGCATAGCCATCAAACCAATATCAAGGATCATCGTCGCGGAGCTATGCACGCTCACAGTGGCAACATCAGTGGCAGCAGCAAATATCATGCGCCGTCTCCCTTGCCGATATCTTCAAGCTCCGGCGCTTCATATGGCCCTAATTTGGGCTTCAACCCGGATAGATGCGCGGCATGGGCAATCGCGTGGGTGGCCGTCGGAGATGTAATAAAGAGGAAAAACGCCACCAGTAAAAGCTTCAAGCTTGTTTGCGTAAAGCCGGACTGCACGATGAGGCCCAGCAGAATAAATTCCGCGCCCATTGTGTCTGTCATTCCTGCGGCGTGGATGCGGGTATAGAAATCCGGCATGCGCAAAATACCAATCGCGCCGGCGATGACGAAAAAGGCTCCGGTTAAAATCAAGCCGCCGGACAGAAAAGCCTGCGCCCATTCAAATATCTCGCCCCAAGGCAGAGGCGCCGCGGCGTGGGCTGCGGCGTCGTGCTTAACTTCAGCCATTACGCCCCTCCCTTGCCTGCAGATTTACGCTGCGGGCGCTGCGCGAGCGGCACATCCAGCGCGCGGTAACGGAAGAATTTCAAAATCGCGACCGTCGCAATGAAGTTCATCAGCGCGTAGAGAATGGCAATATCAACCCCATCAGGACGCCCAATGATCAGGCTGAACAGGCATAAAAACAAAACAGCTTTGGTGCCAAAGCTATTGACCGCCAAAGCGCGGTCATAAAAGCTTGGCCCGGCAATCGCACGGCCGAGCAATAGCGCCATGCCAATCAGCATGCCAATCGCGCCAACCACGCAGACATATATCATCACCAAGCTAGCCATCTTTATGGGCTCCATCGATATCAATCGTTTCGCCAACGGCCCAGCCGCTGCGCTCGCCCATTTCAATAAAATCGTCAGGATTGGCCATTTCAGACAATAAAGCATGCACCAAGATGCCATCCTCCTGCATGTCAACAGACACAGTGCCGGGTGTCAGCGTGATGGAGTTTGCAAACATCGTTTTTCCAATGTCGCTGTCTTGATGTGTTGGAATTTCAATCAAACTCGGTGAGATTTTCAGCTCGGGCGACAGCACAGCCTTGGCAACTGCGACATTTGCTTTCACGACCTCGTTAAACAGCCATACAAAATAAGATAATGTTTTCGGAACCTGTAAATAAGGAACGGTTTCCTTGTCCAATATCTTCATGCGCGCCGCGAGGCCCAGCGTAAACAGAACGGAAACGACGCCAAAAAACAGGATCAAAGGCTTGTGGAAATAGCCGGACAGAGTCAGCCAATAGCCTGCAAGCGTTACAGCGAGAATAAGCGCATATTTCATGGGCGCACATCTCTCCTATTGGCCGTGCGAGTTAAAGGCGGGTATTAACCTCTTGCGCGCGCCGCGCCAACCCTAAAGGCACAGATAATATAGCAATAAATGTGGGGATAACCCTGAGAGGGCTTAGCGGTTGCGATTACCAAAAACGAGCGCCGCAGTCACCGCGGCCGCGCCATATTCGCTTTCCGCTGGAATAACGCCGCGTTTAATATGCTGAAGCACATCAGCATTCAGCGAACTTGTCAGTGACCAATTCCAATAGCGCAAGACGGTTTGGGCTTTATCTGTCGAAATTCCGTCATATGTCGCCGTAATTTTTTGCAGCTCATCACTTGGCTCATCTGGCGTGCCCGCATCGCGGCGCAGTGCAATCCAAAGCTTGCGAATATAATCCCGTTTAAGTCCCGGAGCTTTACACAATATGGCCAAGGCTTCGCCAGTTTTGTCCGCCATGATCTGCGCCCCTGTCGCGGGCTTGATCCCGGACATATAAGAAATTTCCTCAGCGAGCTCACGCGTCATCCCTGTCTCGACAGCCGTATCGATAGCTTGCTCAAGCGATTCGTAATCGCTGCGCGCAATTGCGGCGCGGTTACGTTGGCGGCGCTCAATAAATTGAAGTGCCTTGCGCACAGCCGCGTCATTCCATCCTTCAGCCGCAGCCTGGGGAAACAAGTCAAAACAGCTTTCTTGCAAAACATTTCGCGTCACAGCAAAGCGGTGCAAAATTGTTTTACGCGCGGCGCTATCCGCCCACCAAAACATCGTCAGGCCATGGGACGGCCGCGTTTCATCACGCTTGACCAGAAGGTTTACATAATCAGGCGAGCTGCGTGATACAGTCATAATACGCTGGATTGTCTTTTCGCTAAAACTTGCACCTTTGTTTTTAAGAAGTGTATTTACGACATCTTCTTCAAGGAACTCTGCGAGCACATCGACAACGGCGTCCGTCAAATTACGGCGCAGCGACATCACCTTGCGGTGCTCTGTGCGAACATTGCGGGCGATATGAATAAGATCACTATCGGTTAGGCTTTTACTTTTTTCTAAAACATGACGCGCAACCTGGAAATCGTCTTTGGCCAAAATCATTAATATGGTGCGCGGCGCCTCATTGAGCATGACCAGACGCTTCGCCACAGACTCGCGCATATCCACATCAGCATCGCGCAGTAGCTCTACCAATACATCGCCGGCCATATGGCGCTCTTGCGGTGTGAGTTGGCTGGCGGGAATGCAAATCACATCCGCCAAGCGCTTGACCAAAGCCTTGCGCACACCGGACGTCTGCGGCGCGCCGGCCAGATCCGTAAGCTGTAATTCATCCGCAGTCTTCAGCGGAGGCGCAGGCATCGCGGCAGGCAAAGGCGCATGTTTAGGCGTCGCAGGATGTGGCTGTGTCATAATGTGGCTCATAAGTTTGGTTAATTTATACGGATTAGGCGTTAACCAATAGTGACCACAAACCGATGATTTAGGGGTTTAATATAGCCGCCATTCGTCCCATATAGCGGATATGAAAAAAACACCTCACCCCAAATTCGACCTCTCAATCGCCCCGCCAAAATCGATAAAGCGCGAAAAAACCGTCACGCTTCACGGCGTAACTCGCACGGATGATTATGCATGGCTCCGCGCAGAAAACTGGCAAGAGGTCATGGCCGATGGCTCCACCTTACCGGCCAATATTCGCGCGCATTTAGAGACTGAAAATAGTTATATGCAAGCTGTCACAGCGCCGCTTGATGATTTGAAATCTGAAATATTTGAGGAAATGAAGGGCCGGATCAAAGACGATGATAGTAGCGTCCCCTCCCCGCATGGCGACTGGCTTTACGGCGCGCGTTACCGCCCCGGCGATCAATATGGCTTATATTTTCGCAAACCTAAAACCGGCGGCGATGAAATCATTATTTTGGATGCAGACGCATTAGCCAAAGGCAGTTCTTATTTTGATCTTGGCGATATAAACCACAGCCCTTCCCATGAATGGCTCGCCTATAGCGTCGACAAAACAGGCTCCGAAGATTACGAAATTTTCTTGCGCAAAATTAACGGCGGCGCGGCCTCATCACTTGGCATCACCAAAGCGACAGGAAGCCTCGTTTGGGCCGAAGATAGCGCGACGCTTTACTGGGTTGAGCGCGATGACAATCATCGCCCGTGCAAAGTCTATCGCCGCAATGTTCACACAAACACCGAAGCTGAGCTTGTTTATGAAGAAACCAATCCCGGCATGTTTGTCGGCATTGGCAAAAGTGATGCGCGGCAGTTCATCGAAATTAGCGCTCATGACCATACGAGCGGGGAAACCCGCTTGGTGAGCGCCCATGACGCGGCAGCGGCGCCCAAGCTTGTTCAGTTGCGCCGCGCTGGACATGAATATACCGTCCATGACCATCCCGAAAGCTTCTTCATTCTAACCAATGCAGACGGAGCCGTAGATTTCAAAATCATGGCAGCGCCCCTAGACGCCCCCGCGCAAGACAATTGGTCAGACTATATTGCGCACCGTCCCGGAACACTTATTTTAGGGCTCGAAGTCTTTCAGGATTACCTTGTCCGTTTAGAGCGCGAAGATGCCCTGCCTCGGATTGTTATTCGCCATATTCCATCCGGAGATGAGCACAATATTGACTTTGAAGATGCCGCCTATTCTCTCGGCTTTATGGGCGGGTATGAATTTAAAACCGATTGGCTGCGCTTCACCTATAGTTCCCCCGTCCAGCCCGGACAGGTGATCGATTACAATATGAGAACGCGGGAGCGTATTGTCCGCAAAGTCACCGAAGTTCCGAGCGGCCACACGCCATCCGATTATCATTGTGAACGCATCAATGTCACAGCCCGCGACGGCGAGAGCGTTCCGGTTACGCTTCTTTATCGCGCGGACTTGAAACGTGATGGCAGCGCGCCCTGCTTGCTTTATGGTTATGGCTCATATGGCATCACGATCCCCGCAAGCTTTCGCACCTCTATTTTATCGCTCGTTGATCGCGGCTTCGTTTACGCGATTGCCCACATACGCGGCGGTAAGGCTAAGGGGTATGATTGGTATTTGAAGGGTAAATTGGACACGAAACACGCGACATTTGATGACTTCGTGGATTGCGGGCGAGAGCTTGCGGCGCGCGGATATACATCTGAGGGCAAGATCGTGGCCCATGGCGGCTCTGCCGGCGGCCTTTTAGTGGGCGCAGCGTTAAACCAAGATCCGAGTCTATTTGGCGCCGTCATTGGCGCGGTTCCCTTTGTCGACGTCCTCACCACCATGAGCGATGAGAGCCTACCGCTCACTCCGCCCGAATGGCCGGAATGGGGAAACCCCATCACAGACGCCAAAGCCTATGCGCGCATTGCGGCCTATTCGCCATATGACAATGTTGTCGACGCCGCCTACCCGCCCGTACTCATCACAGGAGGCCTGTCTGATCCCCGCGTCACATATTGGGAGCCCGCAAAATGGGCGGCTAAATTGCGCGAGCACCAAAAAGGCCCGGCGCCCATAACGCTTAAAATCAATATGGATGCCGGCCATCAAGGCGAGAGCGGGCGCTATACGCGCCTCATTGAGACCGCGTTAGAATATGCCTTTGCGATTTGCGCTGTTCGCTAATCTTTGTGCGGCGCAGGCGGCGCGGTCATCTGTGCCACGAAATCTCGCCTCCAAATCGTCTGCGCGCGATCTTTATCAGAGAGCTGGCCGAGGTCTAAGGCTGATTGATAAGCCGCGGCTGCCGCGTCATATTGGGCAAGAAGCACATGCGTCTTCGCAAGCTTTATATATAAATTTGAGCGCTCGACATTATTAAGCTCAGGGATATTTAGCGCGGCGCGCCAATGGGATTGCGCCGCGCTATAATCTTTGCCCTTATAGGCCTGATCTCCAGCAAGGAGCGCATAGGCCAGTCCAGCAAGATATGGATCTGACTTTGGCGATGGAAAACCCTGAATAGATGTAATTTGAGCATATGCAGCGCTGCTAAAACAGACTGCATATGCCGTAAAGATTACGCTCATTCCGAATGGACGTAAGCCCCGGTTAACGCGCCCCATCATTCCGGAATAAGTCTTCCATTTTCGTCATTGAGGTTAAAGCTTACCTTTGTTCGAATTGAACGGCTGGTTCTCGCCGTTCCATCTTGGACAGCTGCGCGGTATTTCCATGTTTCAACAGCTTTAATCGTTGGCCGTGAAAACATAGACTGCGTACAATAGGGCGTCGTAATATTAAATGGAACGCCCTGCGCATTGATATCGAACTCAGCCTGACAATGACCGCTACGTTCTGCCCGCATAGGCATTTTGGGTGGGTTTCGAATTATGGGCTTCTCTTCGCTATCAACATTTAAGGCAATATTTCTTGTGATATCCATCTTATTAAATTTAAACTCTGGAATAGCGCCTTTAAGTGTTGCGATCGGCTCGACAGGTTGGATCGCTTTTGAACATCTATAATCGGCGGCGCAGGCGGCGTCTCAATACGCTTAATTTCATTAGGCCGCAGGTCAGGACGTGGGAATGTAATATCAATAACTTGCGGATTGATCTCATATTTCAAAACTTCCGACTTCGTTTGCGGCGACCATTCCGTACGAATGAGCGCGGTCATCAATCCAAATAACCCGGCCGTCGCAATCGCGGCGAATGGTAAAACAATAATATAACGCTTAGACATAGTTCCTCCTTTTATTTATATGTTATTATATAACATAACCATTAAAGAAAAACTACCTAAATGTCAAAAAAAAGCCCGCTCAGTGAGCGGGCTTAAACAATGCAATAATCAAAATAGAAGATGGACGTTTTAACCGTCTTTCTTTTTCGTAGAGCGGAACTTTTTATCAAACTCCGGTTTGAAAGGCATACAATTGGCATCAATATCAGGCTCGCCGCCTGTCAAGAATGTGGCTTTGTAGGCATTATCAATATTGTTAAAGCAACGCTCTTTCTCGACATTGATCTCGAAAATACAGCGGTCATTCACGGCCTTTTCTTCGGCCTTAATAA
>CALKXN010000014.1 GCA_938003555.1 uncultured Robiginitomaculum sp.
AGCTACCCGCGAAGTCCCAAATCCAAATTGCGAACATCGCCTCATTCCGGGCGTGGATAAGCGGCTTTGCGTTTTTGGAGATCGGCGCGAAAAGATCGATTTTGTAATCATCGGGGATAGTCATTCCAACGCCCTTGCGGCGGGCCTGACCCATGCGATGAAGCAGCAGAGATTAACGGGCGTCGCGATGCCGCGCGGCGGGCGCGTGCCGCTGATGAATACGCAAATTATCACAACATCGGGGCGGGGCTTTCGCGGCGATTCTAACGCAGATTTTGCAGCCGCATTTGCGGTTAAACCCGACTATATTCTTCTGCATGCGCGCTTCGCTTTATATTGGCACACGACGGGCGGAGATAATGCAATGGAGACCGCAACGCGTTATTTGACCCAGCTGGATGGGCGCGGTGATTTATCCGCCGCGGCAACCCAAGCGCAGTTTGAACTTGGATTAAGAGAGACGCTCCAAAACATCAAAGCGCGCGGCATACGGCCGATTATCATTGGCCCTGTGCCCAACCCCGGTGTTGATCCGCTGCAATGTTTATCGCGCCCTTATTTACGGACAGTGGATAGCGCGCTCGCCAGTTGCCATGGCTTTAGCCAGACGCAATCGCGCGCCCGAAATGCAGACGTCATGGCGCGTTTGAAAGCGCTCTCAGAGCAAGAGGGCGCAATCTTTTTTGATCCTACACCGATTTACTGCCGCCCTGGCGCGCCGACATGTAACCGCGTCGTCAATGGCCGCCTGATCTATCGTGATGATGACCATCTTAGCCTTTATGGCGGGCGGCTGCTGGGGGGACGGATTGTCAATATGATCCAAAAAGAGCGCGAGAAATCCATTCCCAATTAGAGGCCTGACGTCTTTTTAAAATCGCCGCGTGAACACCCCGCTATGATTAGGGGCGAACACAACGCAGATGTTCACACGGCATTACGGCGCTAAAAACCTTAGCTGTCTCGACCACTCCCATGGGGCAAGCATCAAGCTGAAGCGCAATTCTGGAATAGGTCATCGCACATGAACATGCGCGGCATATGGGCGGCCCCAAATCTTAAAAAGCATTCATGATGAATATTGGGTAAAAGCTCTGGAGGTGAGGATGGGATTCGAACCCACGTTAGGCTACAAACCTAAACACGCTTTCCAAGCGTGCGCCTTAAACCACTCGGCCACCTCACCACTACAATGATTGTCCAGAACGAAGCGGCTTATATTTCATCATGGCGATAGGTCAAGCGCCGCAGTGCATCCAATCCGCGCATACCGATAAAACATCTTCAAACTGTCGTAATTCCGTGCCAAACCCTCATCATGGGACAAGACATAAATTCTATTCGTCCGTGGCGCACAATTGATCGCCGCGAAAGCCGCCAAATCCGCGTAGGCTCCGTGCTGGTGGGGGGCGACGCGCCGATTGCGGTGCAGTCCATGACCAATACGCTGACGCATGATGTTGACGCCACAGTCGCGCAGATCACGGCCCTAGAAGAGGCCGGCGCAGATATTGTGCGCGTCTCGTGCCCTGACCCCGAGAGCAGCGCGGCAATGCGCGCCATCACCGATCGCGTTAATGTCCCGCTGGTGGCGGATATCCATTTTCATTATAAACGCGGCATAGAGGCGGCGGATAATGGCGCGGCATGTCTGCGCATTAATCCGGGCAATATTGGCGGGCAGGCGCGGGTCAAAGAAGTCGTCGCCGCCGCGCGCGCCAATGGCTGCTCTATTCGCATTGGCGTCAATGGCGGATCGCTAGAGCGTGACCTGCTGGAAAAATACGGAGAGCCGTGCCCCGACGCCATGGTCGAGAGCGCGATGATGCATGCCCGCATGCTCGAGGATGAAGGTTTTGGCGATTATAAAATCAGCGTTAAAGCGTCCGATATGTTCCTCACCGTCGCGGCCTATCAACAGCTCGCCGATCAAACGGATGCCCCGCTGCATTTGGGCATCACAGAGGCCGGCGGCGCGCGCATCGGCACGGTCAAATCCTCTATCGGCATGGGCAATTTATTATGGGCCGGCATTGGCGACACCATCCGCGTGTCGCTGTCCGCTGACCCTGTAGAGGAAATCAAAGTCGGTTTTGACATGCTAAAATCGCTCGGCATCCGCACGCGCGGCGTCAACATCATTTCTTGCCCGTCCTGCGCCCGCCAAGGCTTTGACGTCATCAAAACCGTCCAAACGTTAGAGAAAAAACTCGCCCATATCAGTGAACCGATAACGCTGTCCATCATCGGCTGCGTCGTCAACGGCCCCGGCGAAGCCATGTTCACCGATGTCGGCTTCACCGGCGGCAGCGCGGGGTATGGCATGATGTATCACGCGGGGAAAAAGACAGGGAAGACGGATAACGCAACAATGATTGATGACATCATCGACCAAGTTGAAACCAAAGCCGCCGCTCTAAGAAAAGAACAAGAGGCCGCCGCATAGACGCAATCGATCCCCAGTAAACGCATAGGTAAATCGATTGCATTGTTGCGCCGAAGCGGTAACGCTTCGGTTGGTTCAGGAATAGAGATAGTTTGGTGGAGGTGTTTTAGGATAAGAATTCTAAAAATGTATATGTGAAGCCGTCATTACCCACATATACGTGTTCTTCTGCGCCCATTTGAGAGTGCCAGATATTTTCTTCAACTACACCAGAGCTAGATATGCCAGTTTTTAGGCATCCATGCGTAATTGAATGTCGATGCAATTCTGTGTCCCTTTTAATAAAGACACCTTTTTTCTTTGCACTCGTGCTCGGGTATCCGTGAACTATAAAACCATCCCGCGACACAACAAATGCAATATCAGTCGAACTCAACTTCAACCATTTGTATGCCACTGCAGAAACTGAGGCTCCAAGAGTCTTGGCTACAGATTGAACGCTCTCGTAGTTGAACTCATTTTTTGTGCAAGGTCTAATCTTATCTGGCGGCAAAATTAATTGAGAAGCAAATTCATTTGCCTCTTTTTCAAGATTTTTCTCTCTGAAATCCCGAATATCGCCTTTGGTGCACTTAAAATTTTTTTGAAGTTTTCGATGCCCTAAATAGTGATAAATTTCATGCGCGGCTGTAAAGTTTCTACGCCCTTCATTAGTTATAGAGCAATTGATTATGGCGAACCACTGATTCGCTCGAGTCCCTGGCATCATTAGCCCATCAAAAGAATCAAAAGTATCGTACTTGAGGATTAATTTATCTTGTGAGTCCATTTGGTTGATCACACCGCCTACAAGATCATCCATTTTTATGGGATATGTGTTTGGCCCAAAATCCCGCCAAAGATTAGTTAATTTAATTGCAGTCTTATTAGGCATCTGTGAGATTATACCTTGTCGTCCATAATATCCATAATTTGAAATATTTTTTCTATATCATTTTTTGATAAACCACGGTCTTTACTTTTCCTGAACAACGCGTCTGCCAGCTGATCCTCAGTTTCTTCAACGACATCATCATCAATGAGAAAATCTGGTGAGACCTCCAGTATATCCGCGATTCGCAAAAGTAGTTGCCCAGACGGCCTTGCTGGTGATTTATTTTCTAATTGCCATACATAATTTTTTTTTGTTCTCAGTTTGTTCGCGAGCTCTTCGAGGGTATACCCCTTAGATATACGTAGATCTCTAACTTTTTTACCAAATGAATCAGACACTTAACTTCCCCTTACAAAAATATAGCTATCACGATATTGACGTATAGTTAATGCATGACATAAAAGGTGATGCAACGACTATACTTTTTTGTTGTTATTAACAGGCCAATGGCCAGAAAGGAAGACGAAATGTCTTACTATTTTGAAACTAAAAAAACTGTT
>CALKXN010000015.1 GCA_938003555.1 uncultured Robiginitomaculum sp.
GGAGACGGACAAAAATTTGACGACAGGCCCCTTCTCCGCTTCGGCTTCACGTAGAATTTGCACGCGGATCATCATACTTTCTCGAAGGCGTGGCGCATTTTCGGCCAGCGTGAAATTCAAAAAGCCATCAGGGCCAGCGCCTAAATCCAGAAACGCCGCCGATATTGCTTTATCCATAGATGTCACGCGAGCGTCAAATACATCCCCCGCCCGTGGAAGACCCGCAGCGCTGTCGCGCTCAAGGTGATACTCCACCGCGCCTAATTTACCCTGAACTAAAGCATAGCGCGTTTCGCCAATGCGTTTTTCGCGCTCTATGATCATGATTTATATCCCATGCCTGTTAGCATATTTTGAATGGTGTAAAGCGGCAGGCCGACAACGCCAGAGTAACTGCCTTGAATTGAAATAATATGACTTTCGAACAAGCCTTGAATGGCATAGCCGCCCGCTTTACCGTCCCATTCTTTACTGGCGATATAGCGGTCAATCTCTGCCGCAGTCAGGCGTTTGACCTTTACCCGCGTATCAGAAACCTTGACGCTGCGCTGCCCATCTGGGCCAAGCAGGCAGACGCCCGTATAGACATGGTGGCTGCGCCCGCCCATCAAGGACAGGCATTCGCGCGCGCTGTGCTCGTTTTCGGTTTTAGGAAGGATGCGGCGACCTACGCCAACGACGGTGTCCGCTGATAATGTAAATTGCCCCAATTTATGTACGGCGTCCGCTTTTTCTTCGGCCAAACGCATAGCATGAGGCCGCGGCAGCTCATCGCTACGCGGGGTTTCATCTATATCTGCGGGAGTGATGGCGTCCGGCGTGATGCCGATTTGCGCCAAGAGTGATTTTCGCCGCGGCGATGCGCTGGCCAGAACGAGTTTAAACGCCATAGCCGCGCTCTCTAATTATTTAAAGCGATAAGTGATCCGGCCTTTGGACAGGTCATAAGGCGTCATTTCAACAGTGACCTTGTCACCGGCCAAAACGCGGATACGGTTTTTACGCATACGCCCAGCTGTATGGGCGATGATCTCATGATCATTGACCAGCTTGACGCGGAATGTTGCGTTCGGAAGAAGTTCAACAACTTCGCCCTCAAATTCTAATAGTTCTTCTTTCGCCAAAATAAATCCTTGTTGTAGCGTCTGGCCGACAGTGGCCGTTTCAATGGGTGATATAGGTTAGTTTTCGTCAAATACTAGGTGAAATACCAGTTTTCTAATGAGTTGCGGGAGGTCCAAATTCACGGATCATCCGGGCTTTTATCATATCGCGGACGCTGCGGTAATTATCCAGCATGGCGCGAACGTCAAGCGATCCCTGCGTCGGGTCAGGCATAGGCCATAGAGAAAGCTGCGCGTCACTGTCTTCAAACACAGCGCTAACCGCTTCAAAGGCCGCGTCCGTAAAGGCGATGACATGGTCAAAATTTGAATCTTGGAGCTGCGCCATGCTTTGGGCTTCGTGGCCTGACATATCCATACCTTGCTCAGATAAGACCGTGACCATGAAATCGTCCAGATCACCAGCATATACGCCGCAGCTATCGGAATAGGTTTTCTCGCCATAGAGCTTTCGCGCCAGAGCTTCAGCCATAGGCGAGCGAATGGAGTTAAGCTGGCACACAAAGAGTACAGAACGTGGCGGTTTTATCATGTCACAATATCCCGCTTTGGGCGTCTGTGCAGCGCGCAAATCAAAGTAAACATGCGGCGCGAGGTTTGAAAATCAATCTCTGCGGTTTGACGAAGCGCGTCAGTCAGCATCCGCGAGCCTTCATTATGAAGCCCGCGGCGGCCCATATCTATGGCTTCAATCTGCGCCGGCATCGCCGTGCGAATGGCGTTATGATAACTCTCACATATCATGAAATAATCGCGAATAACGCGGCGAAAGGAGGCCATAGAAACCATAATGTCTTTGATCGGCGCGCCGTCAATATGAGCGACAGAAAGCTGTAATCGCCCCTCAATCATCACAAGGTCAATTCGATATGGTCCTTCTGGGCCGTCCACGAGCGCGAAATCATTTTCTTCTAATATATCAAATATCGCGACGCGGCGTTCATGCACCATTTCCGGGCTGCCCGGCGGCAAGCTGTCAGCATCAATAACCAATTCGGCAATGGTGCGCGCGTCGCTCATATTAGGTGTCAGAAATGTCGTGACTGGGGCGCGAACGCGCGGCGCGCGGCGGCGTAACGTCTAAAAGCATAGCATCGATCGCCTCGACCTCTAGCGCCAATTCGCCTCCCCCCGCAAAATTAAGCGTCAGCAGGCCTTCGGGCGCCGTGGTTCCAGCCACAAATTCCATGGAGAGCAGAACCATACGTGCTTCGGGGTCGCTGCGGTTAATCCCGCGCGAGCGCACATTCATAACGCCATCAATACGCAGCGCCGCGCCAACGCGCTCGCCTTTGCCGTAATCTGGCAGCTCCCAACGAAAGCGGGCCAGCACAATCGACAAGCTGCGCGCATTGCGGTCAAATTTAATATCGCCAACCTGCGCAATGCCGTCTTGCAGCGCTGCCGATAAGACAGTCAGATCGTGCTTATCCATGGCCTGCAACCGCAGACGGTTCGTGTTACTCATTTAAATACCTATTCACGTTCCCGGCGGATGTTAGCACCACAATTTCCAAGTTTCACCTCTATATGTTCAAAACCTCTGTCTAAATGATAGACGCGGCCAATTGATGTTTCGCCGTGGGCGGCAAGGCCCGCCGCGATCAGGGAAGCCGAGGCGCGTAAATCCGTCGCCATAACGGGCGCGCCGTGAAACTCTTTGACGCCGCGCACAATGGCTTCACGTCCCGTCACTTTGATATTCGCG
>CALKXN010000016.1 GCA_938003555.1 uncultured Robiginitomaculum sp.
GATGAACAAGATACAATGGCTAGACTTAAAGAGGTTATAAATAGGTGCTGAATAGAGCGTGTGAACTTATGGGTTAGCATTGATTTTCCTTTTAAGGTCAGATGCGCAGTAAAGCTATAAAGTTGGTTATCGTCAAGCGTATTGCCCGTTTGGCGCTTACCTTTATATGACTGATTAATTTTCGGATATGGGAACTATGAAAAAAGTAATGCTTGTATTGATGTGCCCCTAGCTTTTTAGATGCCTTACTAATTCACTTTTTGCCATCTCAAACTCCACGAGTGACAACGGTGATGCGTCTCAAGAGTTGAGAAGTTCGATAACATATTTTTCCGGGTTCATCCTCATATCCCGCACATCCACTAATTTTCGGTTTGCGTAGCCTTTGTTGTCCGCATCACTTAGGATGGATTTATAGGGTTCAAAATGGTGTGCTTCTGCAAATGAAACAAGCGGAGGAATTGCAATCAGAATTGTGCCTCGCAATGCAATCGTATTCTTTATATAGTCGACCTTAGGAGCAGGAGCATTCCCTAAGGATTGAGCAACCGACTGACATGCCGACTCTATGGATATGAGAGCCGTCTTTGCATAATCTCCCAGCCACCTCTGTCGGCTTAACGGTTTTCCGAGAACGGCCTCGGCAAGGTCTAAGCCAAGTCTCCAGTCCAGCAGCGCATGATCAAAGCGGTTTTGAAAGTTGCGCATACAGTCAGGACAAGAAATATCACACCGATTTGCGTGCTCCTCGCTAGACCATTGCTGCATGACACCCGTGAAGCCCTTTTTATTAGGTTGATCCTCCCTGCCATACACGAAAGACTGAAGGGCATCTTTTAGGTGCGTGCCTTCAGAAACGCTTCGCGTGTATCCCGATCCGTTGTCCAGCATGTCACTGAGAAACAGTGTCAAAGTCTGCAGCTCATCATCTGCATTGGCATGGGGTTTGGCAGTATAGCGTCCCGTCTTAAATTCTGAGGGATCGACATCTAGATCAAATGCTGAAGCAAGCCTTACAAGTTCGAGAAAGGTTGTTAGGGCTGCACGGGTGGCACTGGGAGATGTTTTGATGTCGAGTGTTCCTTTGTTGCCCAAGAGCATTCCGTTTCCAGAATCGGAAAGCTGATCCAATTGAAAGGCAAGGATATCGGTCTTAATAAAAGTGCCTATGGCAAACTGTTCTCGAGGAGATGCTGTCTGAGAGGTAGGCGGGGGTGAGGCGGGAGGCCAAACGACAACTTCATCAAAGTTATTTTGATAGCCAGAAAAATACTCACCATCATTATCATTTACATATGCGACTTGACCCGAGCTGAAATGCCCGGTTGCTGGGATGTCCGCTAAAGTTTTATCTAGCAGCGGGGCGTCGAGCAGGAACGGAGGCTTAGGAGAAGGCCCTCTATCCCGTTGGTCGGAGTAGTTATCTGGCCTATGTTTCGCGAGAAATCCCGCTGGAGAATGCATTGCAAAACTTACGACCTCGGCTTCACATCCTGCGGGACAAGTTGAGCTTTCACCATCTTTCCCTTTGAAAATTTGTTCGCAATCTTCTGCGGTGCAACGCTGCAAAGAAATCGCTTCCCCCAGGGGGTCTGAGTCTATGATCCATCTGCCGCCAGATTCATGTGCGCTGACAAACCCAATGGAACGATGAAGCTGTTTGTCTTTCGGTAGTTGAGCTCCCGGCGAGAAGCTAAATATAGCGTAGTCCGCAGGCCTGCTACTCTCAGTTTTATATGCTCTGTTTGAACTAAGTGAACGCTGCAAAGCGCGCACATTAGATGGAAATCCGAACATGGGCAGAACACCGCCAACAGCGAGCCTGGTGCCTAATTCAATATCCCTAATATGCTGACTTTCGACAATTCTATCAATCTCCCCAACGAGGTCTTCTCTTGCCCATTTGAATAGTGCTTCAGCTTCACCAGAAAGATCTGTGTAAGAAATGATGGAGCGCACAACTGTCTCGATTGTTGAATTATTGTTGAGAAAATTTCGAACAGGTTCACGATATAAAACTGCCCAATCCATTGACTTACCAAAATTCCCGTGATTGCTTTTTCCCGCAATGTCGGAGGCGCCATTTGTAATATCTAAAAAAGCTAAGCGTAAAAGCTCTGACGCGATTACCCGCTTAGCAATCTCATCACGTTCAGTATCAAGTTTAGGTTGGGGAGGCGTATCTCCTGTCATCCGCGCCGGGTTATTAAAATAGTACTCATCATGCGCACCGCCCCTTGCCACTGTGATGGCATATGAAAAGGGCTGACCTAATCGTCCGGCACGGCCAACTCTCTGCTGGTAGTTAAACCTTTGGGGCGGCATGTTACCCATCATTACTAAGCGCAAAGACCCTATATCAACACCAGCTTCCATTGTTGTTGTCACAGATAACGCGTCAATACCGTCAATGGCTGCGTTTTCGGAGCGGAAGAAAAGCTCCTTAAATTTCCTTTGCCGTTGCCGTTGGTCCTCTTGATCAGTTTGTCCCGTCAGCTCCTCTGTTCGCATACGAAAAGAAGGTCTGCTGGCTATCCATGAGAAATAATCATCTACTCTATGTTCAATTCTTTCATACCCATCGACTGTGATGGTTGAGCATGTGGCAGTTAGGCAAATAGGATGTTTGATAGAGGCCTTGATACTTGCGCAATTTTTACAACGGAATAGTTCATGACCATCAAGGCCAATCACAGTGAGTTTTGATGTTGGCGTAGGGCGAAGATTTAAAAGCCACATGCCTTCATTAACCAAACCCAAAACTCGCAACTCACTATGAAGGACGCGTTTGAACTCGTCGGCATCTCTATTCAGAGAAGCGGCTGTCTTTGCAATATATGAGTTAAGTTGGCCCGGAGGTGAACCAGCTTGATACTCAAAGATACCCTCTATTCTTCTCGCTCCTCCAAGAAGCCGAATGCTATCAGCGATAATTTCTTTCGCAAGTGAACGCTCAACTCCTATTTCAGTCCCCTGACCTTCGGGCACAATCAGTTTAGCAAGGCCTATTGATTCAAAATCTCGGCC
>CALKXN010000017.1 GCA_938003555.1 uncultured Robiginitomaculum sp.
GAGATTTTCACGCTATTGCCTGAGACGATGCCACCGCGATCTGAATTGATGTAATCTGCCGCGGCCGCATTGAGGTCGGCTTCGAGCGTCTCCGCGCTCCAAGCTTTTTGCATCAGGTTCGGACAGCCCACAGAAGCGCAATTGACCATATAGTGAATGCGCGGCTCGTTCCATGTGGCGCGCATCGTGTCATGCTCAATCCCGTCCAATGACAGCGTCTCGCCCTCAACAGTAATCATATCGCGTTTCCACGGGCCGGCGGAAAAGGCTCCCGATTTAATCTCTTTGATCGATTTCACAGGCCAGTTTTCTGTCACGACCTGCACAGTCAAGGCGTTATAAAGATTAGCCCAATAGGCCAGCGCGGCGTCACGCCCCATGCTGGACGGCGTCTGACCCGCCAGATGATCAATATAGGCGTCCAATTTCGCTTTGTGATCTGCATTTTTAGACAAAGCGTCATAATCGAACCGCACAAGCGAACCGTCTTTGACCGTATAAGCTTGCAGAATTTGCGTCCAAGGATCAACGGGCATAGCGGCCTCTTTAATGTTATCCGTCATTGTCTCCACGCGCGGCGCCTCTGGCGCTTTAATCTCGACAGCGTCTATAACCTCCATCACATCGTGAACAGGTTCAGGCTGCGGGGCGGCTTGGGGCTGCTCATTCTCGAGCGGAGCGGTCTCAAGGCGGGCCATCTGAACAGGCGCGGCAGGCTGCGGAACAGACTCAGGCTCTATAACTGTGGGCTCTATAACTTTAGGCTTTACCGCCACCGCAGGCTTAATCGGCTGCGGCTTAGGAACGATTTTTTTCGGCGCGACTTTAACAACCTGCTCCGCTGTGGATGTTTTAATCAGAGTGACAGGCGGGGTCGGGGCAAGCTCGACCTGAACCTCTTTCACCTCCACCTCGGGCGCATTGACCGGGAACTCTGCGCCTTGCTGCGCCGGCGCTGGAACAATCCCCATCTCGGCTTTCATCTGCTCCAAAGACGCGTCATTGACCGCAGCGGTTTGAACTTGCGATTCGGTTTGCAGGGCGATGGGCGCGTTGGCCTCACCTACCGTATTAGAGCACGCCGCAATCGCCAGCATGGCGGTGGTTAAGAGAAGTGTTTTCGTTTTCATAATGGACTCGATTTCTAAGATTTGAACCTCCATAACGCATGAAAGATCGGAAATATCCTCAAATGTGTGTCACGCTTTTGTGCGCGCGGCGTGAGAGCTGTTCAAACTGCGGAGCCTTATAAGCACATCTGCAGCATTTGACACGCAGCTTTGCTTGACAGCGCTTAGCGTGGACGCTATGCGGCGCTCTTGAATTTAGGCCCTGCTCATAGTGTAGCTATGGCCTCTGGAGACTGATATGAAAAGAACATTCCAACCGTCAGAAATTGTCCGCAAACGCCGTCACGGCTTTCGCTCACGCATGGCAACTGCAAATGGCCGTAAAATCCTCGCGCGTCGCCGCGCGAAAGGCCGTAAGCGCCTGTCTGCATAGACAGCGTCTGCCCTTAGGGCAATCTGATGACAGAAATCGTATTAAAGCTCGGATCGCTGACCAAGCGGTCCGAGTTTTTGCATGTGAGAGACGGGCGTTACGCGGCGCGTAAAACCGTTGTTGTGCAAATGCGCGAATGCCCTGCCGCGCAAGATGGCGTTCGCGCGGGCTTTACCGCGACAAAAAAGATCGGCGGCGCGGTGGTGCGCAATCGCTGCAAACGCCGCCTTCGCGCTCTTGCGCGGCACTATTTACCGACGCTGGGCAAGCCCGGTTATGACTATGTTTTCATTGCCCGCCACAATACGGCGAGCGCCCCGCATGACATGCTAGCGGGTGATATACAAAAAGCACTGGAAAAACTGCGCGCAGACCGCCATAACGCGCGCAATTCATAAATCAGGCGCGCCGCGCCGCGCATTACATTGGACATCCGTATCATGGAAGATCAACGCAACCTTCTACTCGCCCTCGTACTCTCTGGCCTCGTGCTGTTTGGATATATTTTCTTCGTCGAAGGCCCAGCCAGAGAACGCGCTCAGGCCGCCTATGAAGCTCAGCAGGCTGAAATAGCCGCCCAAGACCCCACAGGCGCAACAAATCCGATGGGCGCAGATACGGTTCCGGAAATCCAAGACCGCGAAACATTGCTCGCCTCTGAGCGTAAAACGGCGTCGCGCATTGCAATTAAAACGCCCGCCCTTGAAGGTTCATTTTCACTGCGCGGCTCACGCTTTGATGACATCAAATTACTGGAATATAACAAAACGCTGGATGAAGCCGACGGCAAAGTGGTTCTCTTCTCTCCGCAAGGCACAGAGCGCGCCGCCTATGTTTACGATAATTGGGTGTCCGGATTAGGCACAACAGGCGCAGATCAAGTTTGGACATTAGTGTCCGGCGACACGCTCACGCCAACCACGCCCGTCACCTTATCCTATAAAGGCCAAGGCTACACGGTTACGCGTAAGGTCAGTGTTGACGAGAAGTTTCTTATTACGCTTGATGATACTGTAACCAACACATCCGGAAGCGAATTAACGCTCACCCGCAAAGGCGCGGCGCGCCAGCACGGCCTACCCGAGGAGCTCCTTGGCTTCTTCATCCTCCATGAGGGCGCAGCAAGTATTATTGACGGGTCGCTCAAGAAGAAGAGTTACAAGAAAGTTCGTAAAGCCAAAGAACAAATCAAATTTAGTGGTGAGAGCGGATGGGTCTCTTTAACAGATAAATATTTCCTCTCTGCAGCCATCGCGCCCTCCGGGCAAAGCATGGACACAATTTTCGAATATAAGAATATTGACGGCTCTGAGGTTTATGAGTCGCGGTATGAACTCTCCCCTATGACATTGTCAGCGGGCTCCAGCTTTGAGAGCACTGGCCATGTCTTTGCCGGCGCGAAAGAAACCAAACTTCTGGCCGCATATAGTGAACAACTTGGCGATGATAAATTAGATTTCGGCGTTGATTTTGGCAATATTTTATGGCCGCTCACCCGTCCAATGACGGCTGGTCTAAACTGGCTAGGCCGTACAACAGGTAATTACGGCGTCGCAATTTTGATCATGACACTGTTGATCAAGCTGGTGCTCTTCCCGCTCAATAATAAAGCCTATGCCAGCCAAGCCAAGATGAAGGCCGTTCAGCCCAAGATGAAAAAGCTCAAAGAGCTTTATGCTGATGACCCGCAAGCCATGCGCCTCAAAACAATGGAAATGTATAAAAAAGAAGGCGTGAATCCTGTCGGTGGCTGCCTGCCGATGATCCCGCAAATCTTTATTTTCTTTGCCCTCTATAAAACCCTACTGATTAATGTGGATATGCGCCACGAGCCGTTCTTTGGCTGGATCCGTGATTTGACAGCCAAAGACCCCCTATCGATCTTAAATGGATTTGGCATTCTTCCATGGGACGCGGTTCCGATTGCCTTCTTGTCCTTCTTTGCAATTGGCCCGTTGGCGCTGATGTATGGCGCGTCTATGGCCGCGATGCAGACACTCACTGTGAACGCCGCAACAGACCCGATGCAACGCAAAATCTTCCAATTCATGCCGCTGATCTTTATGTTTATCCTCGCGCCATTTGCTGCCGGTCTCTTGGTCTATTGGGTCTGG
>CALKXN010000018.1 GCA_938003555.1 uncultured Robiginitomaculum sp.
ATGCGTCAATTGCTCGAAGCAGGCGTACACTTTGGTCACCAGACACATCGCTGGAACCCAAAAATGGCACCATATATTTTTGGTGAACGTTCAAACATCCACATTCTAGATCTGTCTCAGACAGTTCCACTGCTTCATCAAGCCCTTGTTCAGGCCCGTGACGTCGCGGCGTCCGGTGGACGCATCATGTTTGTTGGTACAAAACGCGCTGCGTCTGATGTTGTTGCTGAGAGCGCAAAACGCTGCGCCCAGTACTACGTCAATCACCGCTGGCTTGGCGGCATGATGACGAACTGGTCTACAATTTCAAATTCTATTTCGCGTTTGCGTGAACTTGAAGCGAAATTCGAGAGTGCCGAGGAATCAGGCCTAACGAAAAAAGAAATGCTTCAGCTTACGCGTGAGCATGAAAAGCTTGACCGCGCACTTGGCGGGATCAAGGATATGGGCGGCGTACCAAATCTTATGTTTGTTATCGATACAAACAAAGAGAGCATTGCGATTAAAGAAGCACGCAAACTTGGCATTCCAGTTATCGCAATCTTGGATTCAAATTGTAATCCGGACAACGCTGACTTCCCGATTCCGGGTAATGATGATGCGGCCCGCGCGATTCAGCTTTATTGTGATCTTATCGCAGACGCGATTTTGGACGGTATGGCCGAAAGCGCATCCGGACGCGGTATCGATCTTGGCGCAGCGGCGAACCCTGCTGTTCTTTCTGCCGCTGATGAGGCTGCTATGGCGGCTCCGGCTGTTGAAGCGGCTCCTGTCGCTGCGGCGCCTGCTGCGGAAGCAAAAGCTGATGACGTGTCGTTGATCGACGGTGTTGGCCCGACATATAAGCAAAAGCTTGAAGGCGCAGGTATCACGACATTCCAACAAATCGCTGATTTGGACGATGCCGCGATTGCTAAGCTTGACGAAGACCTTGAGCTTAAAGGCAAAATCGTTTCCGGTGAATGGGTTGCCCAAGCTAAAGATCTTTTGGCCGGCAAGCCGCCGCGCGCAAAGAGCGACGCTGCGCGCGCATAATATCGATTAAGAAGGACAGCGCGCCGCGCGCTGTCCTTTAATCTTTAAAAATATGCCCTATATGCGGGGCAAATCTAATATTTAGAGGAGAGCAAAATGGCTCAGATTACTGCCGCTATGGTAAAAGAACTGCGTGAGCAAACGTCCGCAGGCATGATGGATTGTAAAAAAGCACTCAATGAGACTGGTGGCGACCTAGAAGCTGCGGCGGATTGGCTGCGCACAAAAGGTATTGCTAAAGCTGATAAGAAGGCAAGTCGTGTTGCGGCTGAAGGCCTCGTTGCGGTCAATACGAATGGCACGACAGGTACGCTAACAGAGGTTAACTCTGAAACTGACTTCGTATCGCGTAATGAAGAATTTCAAGCCGCTGTCCGTCATATCTCAGATTTGTCATTAGATGCCGGCGGCGATACAGCGAAATTAGCTGTTGCGAAAACCAATACGGACCAAACTGTTACTGATTTCCTTGTCACACTTGTTGCAAAAATTGGTGAAAATATGGGCCTACGCCGGACAACGGCTTTGTCTGTTACTGACGGCGTTGTCACAAATTATATGCATAATGCAGTTGCTGACGGCCTTGGTAAAATTGGCGTATTGGTTGCTCTGGAAAGTACAGGCGACAAAGACGCGCTTAATGCCCTCGGTAAAAAAATTGCTATGCATGTTGCCGCGACATCACCGCTTGCGCTTGACGTGGCTAGCCTTGACCCTGCTGACGTTGAAAAAGAACGTGCAGCTCTTGTTGCTGAAGCGCGCGAGTCTGGGAAGCCTGAAGCCATTATCGATAAGATGGTCGATGGCCGTATGCAGAAGTTCTTCAAAGAATCTGTTCTTATGAACCAGATCTTTGTGATGGACGGCGAAAACACAATTGCTGAAGTTGTTGAGGCGGAAGCTAAAACACTTGGTACAGATATTACACTGACTGGGTTCTCGCGTATGGAACTTGGCGCGGGTATTGAAAAAGTCGAAGAAGACTTTGCTGCTGAGGTTGCGGCAACGCGCGGCGGTTAAAATAAAATCAGTCTTTGCGCCGCAATTCTTTGGCGCAGAGGCAAGTTTATTGTAAGACATCCTCGAATGACTCGGTTATCACCTTTATGAGAACCGCATTCGGGGATTTTTTATGGCTAAAACACTAAAATATAATCGCGTCCTTCTAAAGGTCTCCGGCGAAGCCCTTATGGGCGACAAAGCTTACGGCATTGATGTGGCCATGACCGATAAGATCGCAGGCGAAGTGAAAAAAGCTCATGAAGGCGGCCTTCAGGTTTGCCTCGTTATTGGCGGCGGGAATATCTTTCGCGGACTTTCTGCGGCCGCCTCCGGAATTGAACGGTCCACGGCCGACCATATGGGCATGCTTGCGACGGTTATGAATGCACTAGCGATGCAAAGCGCGCTTGAGCGCCAAGGCGTTACAACCCGCGTCATGTCAGCTATTCCAATGACTACAGTTTGCGAGCCATATATTCGCCGCCGCGCGGTGCGTCACCTTGAAAAGAAGCGCGTCGTTATTTTTGCGGCCGGGACCGGCAACCCCTATTTCACAACAGATACGGCGGCGGCTTTGCGCGCTGCGGAGATGAATTGCGACGCTTTGCTAAAAGGAACGCAGGTTGACGGCGTCTATGATAGCGATCCAAAAACCAATGCCGATGCGAAGCGTTATGATACGCTTAGCCATATGGATGTGATTTCTAAAGAACTTAAAGTTATGGATACATCTGCTGTGACCTTGATGAAAGAGAACAACATCCCCATAATTGTATTCTCAATACATAAACCTGATAGTTTTGAACATGTTATGAAGGGTGAAGGTATCTGCACCATAATTCAGTCATGATGGAGCAGTAAGGCCGAAGCCGCCAAGGAGTAAATTATGTCGAATGAATTCGATTTGAAAGATATCAAGCGCCGTATGGACGGTGCTATTTCTGCGCTGCGCACGGAGTTTTCCGGCCTGCGCACGGGCAGGGCGCATACGGCGCTGCTGGATAATATTACCGTGGATGCTTACGGATCTCAGGTGCCGATCAAACAAGTCGGAGCCGTGAGCGTACCTGAGCCGCGTATGCTGACGGTTCAAGTTTGGGATAAAAGCCAACTTGGCGCTGTTGAACGGGCTTTGCGAGAGAGTAATTTGGGTATCAACCCAATGACAGACGGACAGCTTATTCGTATTCCAATGCCGGCCTTGACCGAAGAGCGTCGCCGTGACCTTTCTAAGGTTGCAGGCGGCTATTCTGAGACGGCTAAAATTGCTGTACGCAATGTGCGCCGTGACGGAATGGAAATGCTGAAACGCTTGGAGAAAGCGAGCGACATTTCTGAAGATGAGCAAAAGGCTCATGAAAAAGATGTTCAGGCGGCGACAGATAAGGCCATCAAAGAAATTGATGACGCGCTAGAAACGAAAACCGCAGAAATTATGCAGGTATAAACTGGATGAGCGATAATCCAAACATGACTGCCCCTATGCCGCATATTGCCATCATTATGGATGGGAATGGACGATGGGCACAGGCCAAACACAGGCCGCGATTGTTTGGGCATCGCGCGGGAGTGAAAACAGTTCGCCGTGTTGTTGAAGATGCGCGAGATATTGGCGTTAAGTGTTTGACGCTTTACAGCTTTTCAACTGAAAATTGGAACCGTCCCCGCGCAGAAATACGCGCCCTTTTTGAACTATTGAAACGCTATGTCGAAGATGATCTAGAGCAGCTTCACGCAAATGGCGTTCGCGTTAGAATTATCGGGAGTCAAAATGGCTTACCCGAGGACATTCTGGCCGTAATCAATCAAGTCGAGACCCGGACGCGCGAAAACACAGATTTCTCACTCAACATTGCATTTAATTATGGTGGCCGGGACGAGATATTACGGGCTTGCCGTAATGCTATGACGTCCGGTATTTCGCCCGATGAGCTGGATGAAGCTAAATTTGATCAACTGCTCGATACGTCGGGTATTCCGCAACCTGATTTAGTTATCCGCACCAGCGGAGAATATAGAGTAAGTAATTTCCTGTTGTGGCAAGCCGCATATGCAGAATTTGTATTCACGGATGTGCTTTGGCCTGATTTCACCAAAGATGATTTGGAAGCTGCCCTGAAGGATTATTTCTCGCGTAACCGTAGATTTGGCGGCGTCAAAGCTGCGGATGTGGCTTAGTCATCGCAAAGTCGCGCGCATATAAGGATTTGTCCAGCAGGTTTTTCACGGCGATATTCCTTGCGGCAATTGTTATTCCATTTTCATATTTTGGTGGCTGGGTTTTTGCTGTCATGTCAGTGCTACTTGGAATTCGGCTTTCATATGAATTTGTGCGCATGTCTGACAAAGACGCGCCAGGCGTGGCTTATGCGATACCGGCCCTTGCTATTTTGATTTCAATTGTGTTGCTCGTGATGGGTTATGGCAATTACGCCCTTGGGACTGTTGCGATAGGGAGCCTCATCGCCGGGATTGAACGTTATCGCCGCGGCGGCGTTTTGTGGTCTCTGCTCGGTTTAATTTATATCGCTGTTCCCGTGCTGGCCACGCAGTTTATTCGCGGTAATGAATCTGGATTCACTTCCGCAGCGTTCCAGCGGTTTATATTTGTTGTGCTTGTTGTTGTTGCTGCAGATGTCGGAGCTTATTTGGGCGGATCAAAAATAGGCGGGCCGAAAATGGCTCCGAAGCTTTCCCCGAATAAGACATGGTCAGGATTCTTGAGTGGCTTAATTCTGGCCTGTATTATTGGAATGATCTCTATGGCAGTGTTCCAAAAACCTATTGTGTGGGGTTTGATTCTCGCCATTCCGATCAGTATTATTTCCGTCATTGGCGATTTCTTTGAAAGCGCGATGAAGCGGACGCTCAATGTGAAAGATACAGGGCAATTGCTACCGGGGCATGGCGGCT
>CALKXN010000019.1 GCA_938003555.1 uncultured Robiginitomaculum sp.
TGGATATTTTTGTAATTGAAACTCTCTCAACATACAAATGTATGGCATCTGGTTTTATTCCCTTCATCCGTTTCCTAAGCGAAACACCAACAGCACGTCCATCGTTAAGGGAATATTCGAAGTATCCATTGTCTCCATGACATTTAGTGGTGACTAAGCGATCATGAATAAAACTAATTTTTATATTTTAGAGGAATTTCAAGGGTTAAGTCTTCTTTAGAATCCGCGGCGACTTGGAGCCGATATGTCGGTAAAGCTTCTTCCGGATCAAACTCAAGACCAGAATTTCGGATATTATTTGCACGCAACCCAGAAAATTCAATCTCGGCTGTAATAGGCGCCTGCGTTGCATTCATAACTGTAGCTGTGAGTTTTAAGTACACAACGTCCACTTTATTCACTATTTCATAGTCAAAGGAAGACGTGACTAAAAAGCTATCGGCAACCTTGACCTCAAAGGGAAGATCGACCGCCAAGTTCTCGACGCGGTCCTCACCTATGAAAAGCGTTTGCCCGTTAGCGGTCTCTGACATGATGCGCACAGTACCCGCGGGTAACGGCTGGGCCAGATTTCCGCCCTTGTCATTATCAATGTCATATTCGACACGCATAGGCTTTAGGGCCGTCAATAATTTAGGATCTTCTTTGATATTGACGGTGCGCTTGTGAATTTTTTCAAACTCCACATCTGAATTCAGTAAAAAGGCAATTTGCTTCGTTTGATGCGAGCTTAGTGTCACCGCTTGTGGTGCCCTATATAATTTATAATCGCCAAGATCTTCAAGTGTCGCCTCTTTTACAGAGACCTCCTGCCTTGACCTTCCCCCTAACGGCATACTGGCATATTGCACTACAACAGCTTCAGTGACTGAAGTATACCGCCTCACACTTCCTTCACAAAGCGCGACATAAACCCGCCGCGTTTGCTGTCGGACATTATTGTCACGATAACTGTTATCTTGCTGTGCGCGATTGATTTGCCCTGCGACGACAGCCAGTTCAGCATCCTCGAAGCTCTTAGACGTCTTATTCGATAAAGTGAGCCAACCAAGAAGAGACGCCAGATTATTTTCTTTTGTAACATCCATTCTGTAATCTGCGCCCCAGCCAAGTCCCTGTGTTAAATAGCTTAACGTAATTTCTTTTGTTCCCGCTTCTTTAGAGTCCACCAACATTGACAACATTGGTACAGGATTAAGCTCATCAGGAATTTTTGAAAATAAAATGGACTCACTCAGTCCTGAACAATAGAGCGCTTCTAGCCCTGCTTCAGTTTTAAAAACGGCATCCTCAGCTCCACGCATATCAGATGTCGCAGAAATCAACTCCGCATCGATAAGTATTGACTTTCCTGTATCTGGATCGATACGGCGAATTTGTATGATTGATCCGACGGCCTTTTGCAAAAGTGCGTTTCGGCTTATCAAGTCTGAATTGAAATTACCTTCAAGACGTAGCCCTTCGAAAGATTGCAGTATAGCCGTTTCTGGCAAAATCATATCGCTGACGCCGTGAAATCGAATTTCGGAGACCCCCACAGGAACATCTAGTGTTCGAACTTCCGTGACCATGGCAAGGTCATTTGGGTAAACCGTGACGGCTAGGCGTGCTGTATCATGCGACTCGATTATCGCGGGTGAAGACGCAGATTGCTCATTAGAAAATTGAGTCCCCGTCAGTTGAGCAGAGGCAAGCTGTCCCCAAAAGCAGCAGAAAATGACAAGATAAATACGCATCTTATGGCCGGCTTTGACGCACCGTATACGTTAGCTCAGCGGCCCCTTCGGCAGGTACTCTAATGTCCCATACGCGGCTAGAATCATTCTTGTTGTCACCACGCTGACTTTCTTCGAGAAAATCATAATCATTCCAATAGCCAAAAAGAGACTGGAACACACTGACGTCGACAGCTTTTTTTGAGGCGTTTTTAAGCTCATATTTCATTTCAAAATCTGTCACGGTCCTGGACACATTTGTGGACTTTACGAGGGTTGGCTTAACCGTAATGTCAAAGGCTTCTCCAATTTTCAGAGACATATCCGAACCACCTGCGATATGCGAAATGGCTTCTTCACCAATGAATTGCACCTTATCATTTTTATCTTTGGTATAAACCCTAACTGTCCCAGACGGCAGAGCTTCGCCTAACCCGCCTGCCCTGCTATTTGAAAATTTTATGCGGCTATCTACATTTTGTGGATCATTCAAAGACTCAAAGCCCCAATTATAATACTCATAGGACTTTTCGGCTTTAACATTTGACGTATCAACAATCGTGATTTGTTTCTTCTGATTAGCGGCGAGTGAAGTTTTATGGGGCAGCCTATATAATAGATTATCACCGACACGTTCTTGCGGGCTGCTTTCAGTCCCGGCTTGCCGTTGGTTGTTGCGATTGCGCTGTTGATTGACGCGCTGCTGCAATTGATTCCGACTTTTATTGTAGTGTCGCCAATACGGGCCGCTATTAAACGGGCCAGTATTATAGTTATAATAACGGTTATTATCATTCACTTTTCCGACATATCCAGCAATGACAGAAAGTTCCGCATCTCTGAAACTGGTTTGAGTCAAGTTCTCTAAAGTTGCCCACCCTTGAAGGTCCATTTTTTTGCTATCTTCATCAAACATAGCCACATAATCCGCACTCCAATTTATTCCACTCGTCAGATACGATAGATTTAGTCCTCGGCGTCCAGGACGCTTGCTATCCACCCGCAATGATAATGTTGGACTGGCCTTTAAGTTGTCAGGCACCTCAGGGAATATAACCCGCGTAGGCACTTTATCATCTCGAAGGACTTCAATTTTATTTCCGACCTGCATCACAACACCATTATTCACGGATAGGATCTTGGCGCGCTGTGTTTCTTCCTCGCCTGTTGCGGGGTTAATACGGACAATATCAACGTAATGACCGACGGCCTTTTCCATAAGCTTAGCAGGGGTCAGCAGATCAAAATCAAAATTCTGTTCTAAGATATCCATTTGCGTGGACTTCACCGTCACGCTCTGCGGTAAAATAGCAGACGACACGCCGGGCAACGTAATGACCTGATCTCCGAAATCAAAGGACACGGTACGCTCATCTTCGACAAGGGCGCGGCCATCTCCGTAGATCGTCAACGTCAGTTTATCGGACGGTGACGGTTCATCATCTGCGACGGCGTTTTGGTAAAAAGCTAGACCGCCTAAAACGCTTAAAGATAGTGAAATGATTGTATGCTTCATGACGAAACCCCCAGTTTCAATGCCATCTGATTGTACAGAAAATACGGCAAATGTATGACCATAGGGGTGCTAGGTACATGAACGTCTCGAACTTTGCCTATATGGCGATTTATACCCCTAGCCTTACAATCACTTAAATCATATGCTCGCAACTTGAAATTGGAATCGCTTTAAACGACTTTAGCGCCTCTTCTGCTTGAACCAGTTAAGATCACAAGGATGAAACGTGCCGGCAAACATTCCTAAAGCCCTCCCCTTCCATAAAAAGCTGGCAGATTTTCTTCAAAATGAGGAACGAGAATTGTGGGAGTGGTTTTCAGGTGATGCATTCACCCAAGGTGCATTTGACGAGCAGCGGCTATATCTTTTAAAGAACACCTACCGGCTTGAACGCGAGAAACACGCCGCACTTTATGAACAAGCCGAATCCGTAGCGCATGCTCTGCACTTATCTGCGCCTGTGACTCTTTATCAGATGATGGATGGGCAGCAGCGTAATGCGGGATTAGTATTTCAACCTGGGCAAATTCACATCACCTTTTCGGGTGATATGCTGACGGCCTTTACCGGTGCCGAAATGCAATTCGCTTTGGGTCATGAAATGGCGCATTATATTCATCAAACATCTGATAAGGGCCGTTTTCAAACAGCTGACAGATTGCTGGATTGGATATGCGGTGAAAATGGTGCCTCCGCCTCCTATGGACACAGCTTTCGCCTGACCCGATTATACCAAGAAATTTACTCAGACCGAATTGGGTATTTTTGCTGTAATGATGTCAAGGCGGCCATTTCTACATTGGTACGGCTTTCATCAGGATTGTCCGAGGTTTCTGTTCCGGCCTATCTAGCTCAAGCAGATGAAGTGCTGTCTCAATCCCAAGCAGAAGGTTCCGAAGGTATATCGCATCCGGAAACATTTATTCGAGCGCTCGCGCTCGCAGATTGGGCCTCGGGGGATTTAAATGCGGATGATAAATTAAAATCGCTGGTAGAGGGCAATCCAAAGCTCGAAGCTTTGGACGTGCTATCACAAGCGAAATTGTCAAAGACAACGGCTGATTTTATAGCGGCCTTTATCAATCGACCATGGCAAAACACTGAAACCTTGGAAGCGCATGCCCAAGGGTATTTTTACGAGTTTAAACTCAATTCAGAATCACAAGCCTCTGAACTTTTAATGCAGAGCCTCAAGGGGGCGCTGGAGGCCTTGCCCAAAGATATGCAGGAATATTTCGGGTTTGTACTTTTGGATTTTGTCACGGTCGATCCGGATTTAGAAGACGCGCCGCTGATTGAGTCTCTGCGCTTTGCCAAATCTGTCGGCTTGACGGAGTCCTATGACGGACTTGTCGCTAAAGAACTCAAATTTACAAAAAAGCAAATGGCGTCCTTGCGCAAAGCTGCTGAAATGAAGGCTTCATAATGGAAAACTCTGAAGCCCCCAGCGCGGTCGATACGGATATTGAAGGCGCCGGACACACCCCCGCTGCGGATGCTGCGCCGACAGAGCCTGTTTCGCTTTTGCGTTTTCTGGAAGATTGGCGCGATCGCCCTTCTATCGGGACCGAAGACCTTTTGACGGCTATACTGCCCCTTATGGAGCAGCTTGAAACTTTGCACGCCGATGGCAAAGTGGGGCCAGTTATTTCTACCGATCACATTATGGCTGATAACGGGCATTTATACTTCTCTACGGATCAGGCCCTTGAGCCGCGTATAAACTATCGCCGCGTGAACGGGCCACGCAAATCTGGCAGTAGCGCAATTGATATTGTCGAAGAGATATCCATTCTGTCAGATGATACAGATGGAATAGATGTGCGAGACCATGACGTCAGAGAGGCCGATGAAGAAATCACCCGGCCGCGTTACCTGACCCATTTTCACGCTTGGGAAGACAAGCTGGGTCATCATGACCCTGTGACGGATATTTTCTGCGCGGGCATGATTTGCGCCGCCCTTGCCACTGGATTGGACTTTCGTGACCGCGAGCAACTCGAGCGATTTGTTCTAAACAGAAAGCAGCTCCACCTGCTCAATAATCGCCTACACCCTGTTGTCTCGCGTGCCATAGAACGCATGACGAGTTTGCGGCGTGATGAGCGGGTTCAGGACATTGGCGCGTTGATACGAGCATTGAGCAATCATCGCCGCATCGGACCAATTGTCGACTTAGGCATTGATAACATTGCCGGCTTTGACACAGACAAGGCTTCTGATCCACGGTCTATACTCCTCAAACGCTTGCGCGCGCGGCTCTATGATATGACACGCCGCAACCGATTGATTTATCACCGCCGCACGGCTGGAGAATTAAACCTGACGGAGACGTCTGTTCCTCTGGTAATGAACTTTGACAGCATTAAAGAACGGGATTTGGTCACAGCGGCCAATCCGGTTTTTGATCGCCTGATTAAAGGTGATGAAGTTAAATTGGGCGAGTATATTCGATTTGAAGAGATGGCATTTGCCCCATCGGTTCTAGCAAAAATCAGATCAACAGCAGCTCGGGACTTACGCGAATTTGGCGGTTCGCCCCTTCGACTCGTCCCGGTTTACTTGCGATGGCATGATTTAAAAAATGCTCCCGAAGAGCCTATTTCTTCACCGCTTCTGCTCATGCGGGTTGAACTGAAGCGGCGAAAAGGAGTTAAGGACGCCTATACGCTTAAGCTAAATGACACTAAGGCTGAGATCAATCCTGCCCTCGCTTTTATGCTCGACAGCCTTTACGGCATTAAGCTTCCAAGCCATGTTGACTTGGCTGAGCCTACGTCTTTGCGCAATCTGCACGAGATAATACAAAACCAAATCATGGCCACAGAGCCCGGTGTAACCCTGAATTATTCTGAAAAACCCAAATTGCGCGTTTTGCATAGAACAGTGCGCCGCCGTCTGGATAAGTTTAACAAACGCCGCGCGCACCGCACTGGACAAACCCGGTCTCGAGGGTCCCTGCGTTATCAATATGAACGTAAAAACTATAATCCTTTGGGCGTTCAAATGTTTCGTGAATATATCGCCAAGCCCGAAGCCCCAAATCGGTCATTATTCGTAAAACCGAAAGTACAGCGCTTCAATATGGCTGCCGTTCCGTCACCTACTGTAACAGAAAAAACTGTTCAAGAGTTTCAAACCGTTAGTGAAACCGGCTCACGGTTTGAATGGGCCTTTGATCTATGTAGCGTGACGCTAGCAAATTTTAATTATCGCAAAATGTCTTTGGTACGCGATTATGATTCTGTTTTAGCTGGAGAGAGCAGTGCAGATGCCCTGTTTGAGCGCTTCTTTGAAGATAAGCCGCGCCCTGAAAACAACGATGCACCTCTTCCGCCTCGTAGGACTCAGTTTCCAATTGTTGCAAGCGATCCAACACAGTTTAAATCTATATCCAAAGTGCGCACCGGACAAAGCTATGTCATTCAAGGGCCTCCCGGTACGGGGAAATCCCAAACAATTGCCAACCTGCTTGCCGAAATTGTCAGCCAAGGTAAACGGGTTCTATTTGTTTGTGAAAAACGCGCAGCGCTCGACGTGGTCTATAACCGCCTTCGCAGCGTCGGCATTCATCAACTTTGCGCTCTGGTGCACGACGCTCAGGAAAATAAACGCGAGTTTATCAAAGAACTCGAGGGTATATATGAGGATTGGCGAGAGGACAAAACTCTCCCGCCCCATGATACATTGACCGCCGCTAAAAACGTCGTCATTACCAAAATCGAAGAGGCCCTAAAAGACGTCAGGCTTTTGACCAGCACCCTAAATACAAACGCAGTCGGCACGCAAGACTCGCTCAGTTCGGTTCTGGATCTGGCTCTGGTTGTTCCTGATAGCGCTCGACATATACAGGCAGGACGTTTGCCTGACTTGGCCGATTGGCGACAGCATGAGGCTGATACTCGCCGCGCCTATGCGGCACTGCGCCGCCTTGGCGGTCATGAAAGCCTCGCTCAAGCTCCAGAGCGTATCATAGCGCAAAGCCAATGGGCGAGTGGTGTTGTCTCTAGCGACATCCCGGATATGGCAAAATCGGCTGGGCCGCTGTTGGATAAATTATCCGGCGCAGATCCAATTGTTATTAAAGGTGACAATGCCGCCACCTACAACCTTACCGCGGCGCAGATCAGGCTAGCAAGCCGCCTCGCCCCAGCTTACGAAGCCGGATTTGAAGGAGTCTTCGACCCGGAAAGCTCACAAAGTCGCCAATACAAATCCGAGCTGCGCGAACTCGAAGGGTTACGCGAAAAACTCAAAGCGGCGCGAAATATTACCGGCGTCTGGACACAAAAATTGTCCCCGCGTGATTGTCAAAGCGCATTGGTGCTCGCACGGCAAAAAGACGGAAAATTGCTGTCATTTCTATCCAAAGACTGGCGGCAAACGAAAAAACTTGTGCTCTCAAGCCTCGACGCATCAGCCTTTGCAGTTAAGCCTCGCATCACGTTACTTCTACAAGACCTTGAAGCCGAGCACGCCGCAGAGGCAGAGCTGTCAAACGCTTTGGCGGCTATGGCACGTCGTTTCGGATATGATTCCCTCACTGAACTGGAAGCCCTGCTTTCGGAACGCGACAGCCTGTCGCCAGAAGAAGGAAGCCTTGCCCTGCCCCTTTGGAGTGCAGTTATACAAACTCCGGAGGCCTTACGCAGCTCAGTTACACAATTGTCTGCTCTAAAACCTGTTCTGGAAGAAATTGAAAACCGATTTGCTGGGCGAATTGAGGGGCAT
>CALKXN010000020.1 GCA_938003555.1 uncultured Robiginitomaculum sp.
ATCGTTTGAGATAGCAGTTGATGGGCTTATGAAGGGGAAGAAGCCTGATGATTGAGCATTTGGCAGCGGGCTCTAAGCCTGTTCAGGATTGGCGCATCGGGACAGAGCATGAAAAAATTGGCTTTTGCGTCAAGACCCGCAAGCCGCTGCCTTATGACGCCGCGCCAAATTCCGATTGCGGCAACAAACCAGCCAGCGTGAAATATATGCTCGAAGGCCTGCAGCGCTTTGACTGGGCGCCTGTCTTAGAGGATGGCAATGTCATCGCGCTCAAACGTGATGGGGCTTCCGTTAGCCTTGAGCCGGGCGGGCAATTTGAGCTCTCCGGAGCGCCGCTTGAAACTGTTCATGAAACCTGCCGCGAAGTCTCTCGCCATTTACGCGAAGTGCGCGAAGTGGCCGATGAAGTCGGCGCGGGGTTTTTGTCATTGGGCTTTCGCCCCGACACGAAACTCGAAGATGTGCCGATGATGCCCAAGGGGCGGTATAATATCATGAAAGCCTATATGCCCAAGGTGGGCACACATGGGTTAGAGATGATGTTTCGGACCTGTACGGTTCAAACCAATTTAGATTTCTCATCTGAGGCCGATATGGTCAAAAAGCTACGGGTGAGCCTCGCGCTGCAACCTGTTGCGACGGCGCTCTTTGCCAATTCCCCGTTTACGGACGGAAAATTGAATGGTTATAAATCGTTCCGTTCACGCATTTGGCTGGATACGGACGCCGACCGCACGGGTATGCTCCCTTTTGCTTTTGATGAAGGGTTTGGTTTTGAGCAATATGTGGATTTTGCCCTCGATGTCCCAATGTATTTTGTCTATCGCGGCGGAGACTATTTAGATGCCTCGGGTAAATCGTTCCGTGATTTTCTGGACGGAAACCTTGATGTTGTGCCGGGTCAGCGCGCGACGATGGCCGATTTCGAAGATCATCTCTCGACTATTTTTCCCGAAGTTCGCCTGAAGCAATTTTTGGAAATGCGCGGCGCGGATACAGGGCCATGGAGCGAGCTTTGCGCGTTGCCGGCGTTTTGGGTTGGGCTGTTATACGATCAAGCGGCGCTGGATACGGCGTGGGATTTGGTCAAAGACTGGACAGATGAGGAACGGGATCAACTGCGCCGCGACGTTCCGAAAATGGGGCTCCAGACTCCGCATCGCGGCGGTACATTACAGGACGTGGCCAAGATCGCGCTGTTAATATCGCGCGAGGGTCTCAAATCCCGCGGAAAACTTAACGGTCACGGCGAGAGCGAAACTGTGTTCTTGCAAGAGGTGGATGAATTTGCGCGCACTGGGAAAAGCAATGCTGACAAATTAATCGCGGATTACCATAATAAATGGAACGGCGATGTCACGCACGCCTATCAAGACTGCGTTTTTTAGAACGTTCCTGAAATCGAGAGCTCGAAATCTTTGCGGAAATAACGTTCACGGTCTTCGATGAAATCAAGCGTGTCCGGCCCGCGCTGTCCGTCATAAACCGTGCGGCGAAAGCGCTCTGTGAAACCGCCCAGATTGCGAAATGTTCCGCGCAGTTTCAGGCCGTAAATATCTTTATGCTCCACAAAGAAAACGGAGAACGGATCATCCGGTTGGCCATTTGTGGTTTGGAATATTCCGCGGCGCGGCGTGTTGCGTTGATAGACGAGCGCCGACCCATAAGCGATGTCGGTATTTGGAATGTCGTGGCGAATGCTGACTTCTGCGCGGCGGTTCATGCGGCCATTAATGCGGCGCGTTTCAAATGTCAGCGGATCTTCGACGTCGCTTTTCTGGGCAATCAATGTGAAATTCAGCTCTGTGCCTTCAATCCCCCAGCGCGCGCCTTTAACCGTGCCTTGAACAATCGCGCCATAGGCTGAGGCCGTGTCAATATTGCCCACGCCGTCGCCGTCAGTGCCGATTGGAATGCTGTCGACAATATCTTCAATGTCTTCATAAAACAGACGCAGTTTCAGATTTGTGCCTTCGCCGAAACCTTTTTCAATTTCAACGGCGTGGTTCCAAAACTGAACAGGAACCAGCAGGGCGTTACCCGCTTGGTCAATATCGGTATCCAAACTGACGGAGGAAATGAAATCAAAGAAATTTAACTGCCCCACGCGGCGGGCCAGTTCATAGCGCAGATCAAGTGTATCGGACGCCGCATAGGCGGTGTTGATAAAGCCCTTGGGACGCACAAAGTCGCGCGAGACATTGAACGCGCCCGATTGGGTGATCTCTGAATATTCCATACCGACGGAGGCTTGGACGGAGAGTTTTTCACCAAATTTACGGCTATGGGTAAGGGTCATCTCTGCGCGGTTTTCTTCGACTTTGGCCAGCGGGTCAGCGAGGGTCTCTTCTTGGAAGACCCCGTCGGGCCCGGCAGAGAAAAGCACAGATTCAATTTCAAGAAAATTATACGCGCCCTCTGCGCTGATCTGCCAGTCGCGGTTCTCGCCGGAGACCCAGCTATATTCGGCGCGGCCAATGGTTTCGCCTTCATCGGCGATGCGATCAAATTGTTGACCTGCGGCGAAGCCTTGCGCGTCGAATATGATATATTCCGTCGAGTTAGGTGAGTGCTCCAAACGCTGAACGCCGATCAACTTTAAACTGCCCGGCCCAAGCGGAAAGGCATAATCGGCCGACAGTTCCGCGTTCCATTCATCCTCGCCGCGGCGAAGTAAGGTGGATATTGTATCGCCGCGGTCTGTGACTGCCTCGCGATTTGATGTTTCATTAGACCAGAAATTAAGCTGTTGATATTCGGCGGAGATGTTGCCGATATGTCCGTCGCGCGGCTTAAAGCCTAAGGCGGCAGAGACTTTAGGCGCTTGGACCTCGCGCCGGTTCTTTTCTTCGGCCCGCTCAAATATAATATCATTTTCGTCGCGAACCGTTTCGGGGCCAAAGCCCGTGACATTATCGGCATTGTCTTCGATGACGAATGTATAATCCATATCGCGCCACTTGCCCGAGACGCTGGCATTACCACGTAACCAGCGCGGCTGAGCGTTATCGCGAAAACGCGGACGCCAGCGCCAATTGCCCGAGACGCTTGTGGTCAACGTTTTAATATCGGCAACATCGCCCGTTAGGCCAGGAATGCCTAAATCTGCGCCTTCAAGGATTGTGATCGACACAACCGCATCGGCTGGAATGCGCCGTAGCGCGTCGCCAGCGCTGACTGATTTTCCGGAGACCCGCTTGCCGTTGATCAAAATATTGGCACCGCCTTGCCCCAGGCCCCGGCCATTTTGGCTATTGCCGCCCTTAACGGAAAATCCAGGAATGCGGGCAACCATATCGAGGGCATTGAGCGGAGCATAATTCGTGAAGTCAGCAGGCATATATATGCGGGGTTGATCCGCTGGAGGCGTTGGAACGCTATCTTGAGCAAAAACAGGCATGCCGCCTAAAGCGGTGCCGAGCATCATTGTAGATGCAAGTATCCGGATATGCCACGCCATTACATGAAGCCCTAAACGTGCACGCCCTATGCACGATATGATTGATATTCGCTTCTAAGAGGCGCCTGATTTTAAATACATATGAAAAGATGGGCTGAGTCCAGAAAATTTATGCTTTGTGATTAAGAAAATGTGAAATAATTTCCTCAATCGCGTCCCAGAAATATCCGCCTCAATAAAAGCCCTTGAAGATAGCGCCAAGGGCAGGCAGAACGTTAATAGTTAAACACACGCGTGATGCGTGAAAATATTTAGGGGGCACTGTGCCAATAGTCTATATTTCAATCGTCTTGGCTTTTATTGGAGTTGCTTACGCGCTGATACAGATGCGACATCATCCCAAAGGGCTTTACATTTTATTCTTCGCTGAAATGTGGGAGCGTTTCTCTTACTATGGCATGCGGGCTTTGTTGATATTATACTTAACAAAGCATTTCTTGTTCACAGACGGACAAGCCTTTGGGATTTACGGGGCTTACACGACCTTAGTTTATGTCACGCCAGTTATTGGCGGCGTTCTTGCTGATAAGTATTTAGGCCAACGCAAAGCTGTGCTGTTTGGTGCCATCTTGCTCGTTATCGGGCATTTAGGTATGGCGATTGAAGGTGAGCCTGTTGTTACTGCTGCCGAAAGATCTGGTTCAGTAATGAATATTTTCTATCTTTCACTAGCCTTTATTATTGCGGGTGTTGGTTTTCTTAAGGCGAATATTTCAGCAATTGTAGGCGAGCTTTA
>CALKXN010000021.1 GCA_938003555.1 uncultured Robiginitomaculum sp.
TCATACACATCATCATTATTCACTCGAAGAACGCGCCAGCCTTTTGATTGTAAAAACTGCGTGCGTTTTTCGTCATGACGTAACTCCTGTTCCGTCGAATGGGTCGCACCGTCGACTTCAATAACCAATTTGGTTTTCATATAGGCAAAGTCTGCAATATACGGCCCGATAGGATGCTGCCGTCGAAACCGATGCCCCAAAAGTCTACGGCTTTTAAGCTCCCCCCACAAAATAACTTCTGCATCGGTAAGGTTTTGACGTAAATGCTTGGCAAAGTTTCGCGATTTTTGCGTGTCCGAACGGATTTTCCTCCCCTGCTTTGCGGGGGAGGTGTCAACATCGCGCAGCGATGATGACGGAGGGGGTGAAGCCTTACTCAATAATTGTCGCCCCGCCCATATAAGGCACAAGCGCGTCGGGCACTGTGATGCTGCCATCGGCGTTTTGGTAATTTTCCAGCACGGCCACAAGCGTGCGCCCGACTGCGAGGCCGGAGCCATTTAGGGTGTGGACGAAGCGGTTATCTTTGGGCGCGTGTTTATAGCGCGCATTCATGCGGCGGGCTTGGAAATCGCCGCAATTACTGATGGAGCTAATCTCACGGTAACGGTCTTGGCTGGGGAGCCAGACTTCGATGTCAAATGTGCGGCGCGCGCCAAAACCAAGATCGCCCGTACACAGCTCTACGACGCGGTAAGGCAGGTCGAGTTTTTTCAAAACATTTTCCGCGCAATCGAGCATGCGTAAATGCTCGGCCTCGGACTCTTCGGGGCGCGTGATGCTGACCATCTCAACTTTGATAAATTGATGCTGCCTGATCATACCCTTCGTATCTTGCCCTGCACTGCCCGCCTCACTTCGGAAACACGGCGTACGCGCCGTATAGCGGCGCGGGAGGGTTTCTGCTTCGATGATGGACTCGCGCACAATATTGGTCAGGGATACTTCGGCGGTTGGGATGAGGTAAGCTTCACCCGCCTTATACAAGTCCTCTTCAAATTTGGGAAGCTGCCCTGTGCCGTAGAGGGCATCCCCGCGCACCATGAAAGGCGGGCTCGTCTCAACAAAGCCATGCTCTTCGGTCTGCATATCCAGCATTAAATCACCCAGCGCGCGTTCCAGCCTTGCGAGCTTTCCGCTGAGGATAACAAAGCGGCTCCCGCTCATTTTGGCGGCGGTTTCGAAATCCATCTGGCCCAGATTTTCACCAAGGTCGGCATGATCTTTGACGTCAAAATCAAAGCTGCGCGGCGTGCCGACTGTGCGCAGCTCGACATTGCTGTCTTCGTCATCACCAACAGGGACATCATCAAAGGGAAGGTTTGGAATACCGGCGAGCTTATCGCTCTGAATGGCGCGTTCACCGTCCAGCTGCGCGCCCATAGCGGCAATGACATTTTTCGCGCCGGACACTTCAGCCTTGAGGCGCTCGGCCTCCTCTTTGTCGCCCTTGGCCATGGCTTGGCCGATTTTCTTGGAGGCGGCATTACGCGCGGCTTCAGCATCTTGCTGAACCTGCATGCCTTTGCGGATAATCGCGTCGCGGTCGAGAATGGACTTCGCCATCGGCTCCAGCCCGCGCATAGCGAGGCCTTTGTCGAACGCGTCAGGGTTTTCGCGAATGGCTTTAATATCGTGCATGGTACGGCCTTAAATTGCTTTGTGGCGCTATAGCGGGCGCAGGGATTCGGGTAAAGCTGTATCCGCGTAGTAATCGACACGGTGTGTCGATTGCAGTCGCTTCGTTACTCAATCCCCCGCCGCGTCACGGCATAGACCGCAAAGCTCGCGAGCCAGTGGCTCCCAGAGTAATGCTCGTCTGATACGGCGGCAATGCCTGTCGATAAATGCAGATCCCGAGACGCTTGCAAGGCCGCAATCCGCGCATCGCCATCGGGCAAGCTCGCGGCCATACCGTCAAGGTTCCATGCGCGCGATAAGTTCACGCCGTCAAGATGGACAAGTTTACCGTCGCTGGCATCTTTCACCACGCCGGGCGCGAGCCAATCCCTTGACCCATCCGTGGGAATGCTCGGCATATAATCCGTCAGCCACGCAGCATAATCATCCGCGCTCATGAAGCGGCGCATCAGGTCAGCCGTTTGCAGGCACGGCGAGAGGAAATCTTCTCCGCTGGGCTCATAGCTAATCGGGCAGCTTTTATCACCCTTGTGAAACTCAAGGCTCTTGGCTTTAAGCTCTGCGGCAAAGTCTTCATTGCCCGCAACCAGCGCGTAATCATACATCAGCGTAAATCCAAAGGCGCTTTGGTTATGCGTGCCAAGGCGAATAGGATAAGCGAGATTGGGGAGCCATGCGCGGGTCTTGGATATGGCGGCGTCCTCAAGCGGCTTTAGCGCCTCAAGCATCAACTGCGCGCGCGGGTCATCCCACTGACGCAATTCAGCGCCCAATTGCAACACCCACGCCAGGCCATAAGGCCGCTCATATGAGGCGCGCCCTTCGGTCAGCAAATATTCCATTTCGCCCTGTAGATTTTCTACTGTCAAATTTGTTTGAAGCTTCATAATCGCCTCTTCGCGCCACGTCGCATCTTGGTCCCCAACATTTAGCAGGCGCACAAGCAGCCAGTGGCCGTGCACAGAGCTGTGCATATCAAAGCAACCATAAAAGGCCGGATGCAATTCGCGCGGCGGTTTGACATCTCCGTCGCCATTCATCGTATGGGCAATCTTGTTGGGATATTCACGCTGCACACAATCCAGCGCGAGACGTGAAAAACGGTCGGCGAGTGCGGGCGTGATAGCCCCGCTTTTCCCGGGAAGGGTAATATTTCGGCGCGCGGGTGTTTCATTATCCGCGCAATTGACCCGCTTCATCAAATCATCGACAGAGTCGATATCGGGGTTTGGCACGGGACAATCCGCTTCGAGAGTCGCGTTGGCGTCACATGTGACTCGCTTGACCATATCATCGGTTGAGTTGATTGCAGGATTTTCGACGGCGCAATCGGCCTCTAAAACGCGCCCGGCAACAGGCGCTTTCATTCCGGCTTTACGCTCAATCTGAGATTCAACCGCGCCCGTAGGTTCATCCGCGCCGCCGCACGCGCTAAGTGATAAAGCCAGCCCCGCTATGATCAGTTTTTTCATGCCGTTTCCCCTTCGGTATCATCATTCTTAGCCGCTTTAGGCTCAACAAAGCCCACGCAGATAATCGAAATTTCATAAAGTAAATAGAGCGCAAGACCAAGCCCAAGCTGGCTGAACGGGTCAGGCGGCGTGGCAATCGCGCCAAATGCAGCAATCCCCACAATTGCATAGCGGCGCGCTTTGCGTAGTCCTGCCGCGCTGACAATCCCCACGCGGCCCATCAAGCTAAGTAAGACCGGGAGTTGAAACGCAATTCCGAATACCAAGAACAACGTCATGGCCAGCGACAGATAATCCGTCACATTCAGGAGCGGCGCCACCGCCGTGGTCGCGGTTGAAAATTGCTGTTTTAATCCAAATGTCAAAACCACAGGAAAAACAAAGAAAAAGACTAAAGACGCGCCCGCTATAAACAAAACCGGAGACGCGACCAGATAAGGCAAAAATGCCATACGCTCATTTTTATACAGGCCCGGCGCGATAAATTTATAAAGCTGATGGGCGATAATGGGGAAAGCCAAAACAATGGCCCCGAACAGAGCGATTTTAAGCTTTACGAAAAA
>CALKXN010000022.1 GCA_938003555.1 uncultured Robiginitomaculum sp.
GACGATTGTGGTGCCATCCGCGATGAAGGCTTCATTCCCGCCGCTATGGTCACCGTGGAAATGCGTATTAACGAGGAATTTTACGGGCTGATCCGTTAGTTTTGCAATCGCGCCTTTGATGGCCGGAGCCATGTTTTCAAACTGGTCATCAATCACGACAACGCCGTCATCACCGATTGATATGCCTAGATTGCCGCCGCGCCCGACAAGCATATATAGCCCGCCGCCAAGGTCCGTCACCGTGACATCGGGCGCTTTGGCCTGCGTCTTTTTCGCCGCAGGTTTAGGCTGTGTGTTTGTTTGCTCTGTGTCATGCGCTGCGCTGTCACTTGAGCCGCATGCGGTTAAGGTGAGAATTGCAAGGCTGCTGAGGGCTGTTTTAAAGTTTAACATTATAAGAGCTTTCTAACTTGGGTCGGTGGCGCGGCTATGGGCGGTGCGGGGCGGTAAAACGCGGTCAGGCGGCATATGCGCGTCCATAACGGCGCGAATATTGATCATGACTTTCTCGCCCATTTCCTGACGCGATTCTTCGGTTGCACTGCCGATATGAGGCGCAAGAATAACATTGGGTAACTCTAATAGTCCGGCCGTGATTTCGGGCTCGCGTTCATAGACATCCAGGCCCGCGCCGGCGATTTCGCCTGCTTTAAGCGCGGCCACCAGAGCGGCTTCGTCAATCACGTCGCCGCGTGATGTATTGACGATATAGCTATCCGGGCCAAGACGGTTCAGGCGCTGCGCGTTAATCATGTGGCGCGTTGCGGGCGTTGACGGACAGTTCAGCGACACAATATCCACGGCGCTCAGCATGGCGTCCAGATCATTCCAATATGTTGCCTTCAATCCTTGCGCGATAGAGCGCGGGACTTCGGTGCGGTTGTGGTAATGTACGGACAGGCCAAAGGCGGATGCCCGGCGCGCTACGGCTTGACCGATGCGGCCCATGCCGACAATGCCCAGTTTCATGCCGCGCACGCGGCGTCCTGTCATCCATGTCGGCGACCATCCGGCAAATCCGCCATCACGCAGGCGGCGATCCGCTTCTACAAGACGGCGCGGTAAGGCCAAGATCATGGCCATCGTTAAATCGGCCGTGTCTTCGGTGAGGACGCCGGGCGTATTGGTGACTAATATGCCCTTTTGATGGGCGGCCAGGACGTCAATATGGTCTGTGCCAGCCCCGAAATTGGCAATGACTTTTAAGCGGCTCGAGGCTTTGGCAATAATCGCGGCGTCGATTTTATCTGTGACCGTCGGGACGAGGACGTCGGCGCGGGATATAGCCTCACCAAGCTGCTGCGCGCTCATCGGCGTATCATCGCGATTAAATTCGCAAGTGAAGAGCGCGTCGAGGCGGGTTTCCACTTCGGCGGGAAGTTTTCGGGTCATAATGACAAGAGGAATAGACATGCTGCATAGTGACCAAAACTGCGCGATTTAACAAGAGCGAAGCATGGACGCCGCGTTAAATTTTTTGCCGCGCGCAGCTGATATTAAGACAGGCTTAATGATATTTACGGCATTACACATCTATGACTTTTGCACGCAAAATTGTGGGACTTGCGGCTATCGCTTCTATGGGCGTTATCACGCCGCAGCTTAGCGCGCAGACAACGCCTGCTGTTTCGCCGCCTCAAGCGGTCACTGCCCCGGCGCAGCGCACAGTGAAGCTGAACGCGCAGCCCAATTTTACTGGCCTGCCCATTCCGCGCTATGTCTCCTTGCGCCATAACCGCAGTTTTGGCCGCAGCGGGCCGTCTCGCGGGCATGGCGTGCGCTGGGTTTATGAACGCAAAGGCTTGCCCGTTATTATTGTTGCCGAGACAGAAATGTTTCGCAAAGTGCGTGATCAAAATGGTGATGAAAGCTGGATGCATAAAAGCCAGCTCGCCGGTCGGCGCTCCGCGATTTCTCTCCAAGAGATCCGTATTTTTTCAAAGCCGCGTGAGAGCGCAAAAATCCGCGCTATGGCGGCCAAAGACACTATTCTCTACATTGACGAATGTGACACAATTGGCTGGTGTAAGGTTGAAGCGAAAACCGGACATAAAGGGTTTGTGAAATCCAAATCTATCTGGGGCGTCAAACCACTTAGATAAAGTCTGCGATAAGTCTTGCGCGGGCTGCCGCCTCACGGCAAAAGCGCGTTATGAATTTTGATACATTAGATTTTGCCTCTCGCCTTATTCGCTGCGCGTCTGTGACTCCCATTGATGCCGGCGCGATGGATGTTTTGCAAACCCAGCTTGAAACGCTTGGGTTTGCCTGCACGCGCTATCCCTTCGGTCAGGGCAAAGACCGCGTCGATAATCTTTATGCGCGTCTTGGTACATCTGCGCCTAATTTCTGTTTTGCGGGACATACCGATGTCGTGCCCGAAGGCGATGGCAGCGCATGGAGCGCGCCCGCCTTTGCCGGAGAGATCAAAGACGGGGCGCTATGGGGGCGCGGCGCAGCGGATATGAAAGGCGCTATCGCAGCCATGGTCGGCGCGATCGCTGACCTTCGCGCGGATGATTGGATGCCGAGCGGCTCAGTGAGTTTTCTCATTACTGGCGACGAAGAAGGCCCCGCGATTAACGGCACGGAAAAATTGCTAAAGGCGATTACCGAAGCGGGCGAGGTGATTGACCATTGCCTAGTCGGGGAACCCACAAATCCAACGCAGCTGGGCCAGCAAGTTAAGAACGGACGCCGCGGATCGCTGAATGCGAAAATCGCGGTTATTGGCACTGAGGGCCACGTTGCTTATCCGCATTTGGCGAATAATCCCATGCCGCCCCTGATGGAGCTTTTGACGCGCTTGAGACAGCGCAAGCTGGATGAAGGCAATGATTTCTTTCAGCCGTCAAATCTCGAAGTCACGACAATCGACGTCGGCAATACGGCGCATAATGTCATCCCTAATACAGCGCGCGCGCAATTTAATATTCGGTTTAATACAGAGCATCGCGGCGATGATCTCAAGGCATGGATACTCAAAGAAGTCGCCGCTGTTGAGGATATGTTTGACTGCACAATCGACGCAAATTTACGCGTTACGGGCGAAGCCTTTTTGACACAGCCATCCGATTTTACGGAAGTTTTGCAGAGCGCCACAGAGACCGTAATTGGCAAACGTCCTGCGCTGTCCACTGCGGGCGGAACATCGGATGCGCGCTATATTACGCATTACGCGCCTGTTGCGGAGTTCGGCCTGATTGGCGCGACGATGCACAAAGTGGATGAGCATGTCGCCGTCTCCGATATCACGACCTTGCAGGCTATATATTCCGAAATTCTGCGGCGATATTTTAAATCGTGACGGGCGCGCAAAATATACTGCGCGGTATGATACTGGCGCTGCGCGGAGACGGCGATTGGCGGCGGCATTTCAATTTGCGCCGCGATGGCCTCCAATGGGGACTAGCGGCGATGATTGCGATGATTCCGCTTTATGGAATTATGATCCACGCCGCGCAGGTCAATAGCGGCGCGGCGGCGCAAATCAATCCGGCGCTGGGCGCGATATTTATTGCGATCTATATTTTCTCATTTGCGCTCTTTGCTTATGGCGCGGCGTTTTTCATAAATCAGACGGATGATTTTCGGCCATGGCTAATTGTGCGCAGCTTCATTGCCGCATCTCTCGCTGTCATCATAGCGCTGGTGTTTGGGCTGTTTTTGCTCGGTATTGTCCCTTTCATCATTGGCTACTGGGCCGCGCTCCTGATGTTTATCGGTCTATTATTGATTGATATTCGTCTTGCGCAGACTGTGCTGGGACAGCCCTGGATGGCGTCCGTATTTATCGGTATTGGCGTGCACATTACGGCGCTACTTTTGCTGCTCGGCGCGCTGGCGAGCGTGGCCTATTAGGCGTCGTAACTGACCTTCACCAAATATAATCCGTCCGGCGGCGCAACAGGGCCGCAGGCCGTGCGGTCTTTTGCGGCCAGCGCCTTGGCCACTTGGCGCGGTTGCCATTTTCCGCGGCCCACTTCATTTAAGGTTCCCACAATAGAGCGCACTTGTTTGTGCAGAAAACTGCGCGCCTTAACAGTGATATGAACTTCATCTGCGAGACGTGAAACTGTAATGTGGTCGAGTGTTTTAATTGGGCTTTTGGCTTGGCACTGGCCGTCGCGAAAGCTGGTGAAATCATGCTCCCCGACAAGGCTTTGCGCGGCGTCATGCATTAAGTCTGCATCGATTTTATAGGGCACGCGCCATACTCGTCTGGCCTCAAGCGCCAGATGCGGGCGGCGCGGACAAATGCGGTAAAGATATTCGCGGTTGGTCGCATCAAAGCGCGCGTGAAATTCATCGCCGCATTCGCGCGCGTCCAGTATCGCAATCGGATGCTCACCTAGATGATAATTGAGAGCATCGCGCAATTTATCCGCGCGCATCTCTTTGGGGAAATCAATATGGGCGATTTGCGCCAGCGCGTGAACACCTGCATCCGTGCGTCCCGATCCATAAACATCAACAGCCTCACCCGCGATTTTCTTTGCCGCCGTTTCAATCGCGCCTTGAATGGTCGCCAAATTCTCTTGGCGCTGCCAGCCAAAATATTGACCGCCATCATATTCAATTGTCAAAGCATAGCGCGGCATTAGCTTAGGACTGTCCCAACGCTCACGTCATGACCGCGCAAAAAGTCTTCGGCGCTCATTGCGCTTTTCCCGGCGGGCTGAACGGAGACGAGGCGCAAGGCGCCTTCGCCGCAGGCAATGGTCAAATCATCACCGATAATTTCGCCGGGCTTTCCTGACCCTGTCGCGATAACCGCGCGGTGGAGTTTGACGCGTTTGCCCGCCATCTCGCACCACGCGCCGGGGAACGGGGAGAGGCCGCGAATATGGCAATCTAGCTCTGCGGCGGGTTTGCTCCAATCCATACGCGCTTCGGCTTTATCAATTTTATGGGCGTAGGTTGGCTCGCCCTCTTGGGGCGTGGCTTCTAGCCCGCCGCGCGTGAGCGCTGCAAGAACGGGAGGCCATAATTGCGCGCCCATTTGAGATAGGCTTTGGGTGAGGCTGCCTGCCGTGTCGCTATCTTTGATATTGGCCGTCGCGCTCATGACGATATCGCCGGTGTCCAGCCCCGCCGCCATTTGCATAATTTGCGCTGCTGTTGTGGCGTCACCCGCCATGATGGCGCGCTGCACGGGCGCCGCGCCGCGCCACCGTGGCAGGGCGCTG
>CALKXN010000023.1 GCA_938003555.1 uncultured Robiginitomaculum sp.
CGCACGGTCGCCATCGGCGAGCCAACATCAGAGATGAAACGCCATTTCACATTGGTCCTTAAAGGCCATATTGCGCTGGCTTCCATTCGCTTCCCCGAAGGCACAAGCGGTCATCAACTTGACGCGCTGGCGCGTATGGCCCTGTGGAACTCCGGTCTGGATTATGATCACGGCACAGGGCATGGCGTTGGTGTCTATTTGGGTGTTCATGAAGGCCCGCAGCGTATTAGCAAAGGCCCAAATAACATCGCCCTGCGCCCCGGAATGATTGTCTCCAATGAACCCGGATTTTACAAAGCTGGCGGCTACGGCATTCGCACAGAAAATCTGCAATATGTCCACGCGCCTAAGCCGATTAAAGGCGGAGAGCGCGACATGCTTGGCTTCGTCAATCTGACCTTTGCACCGATTGACCGCAATCTTGTCGACAAAGACATTCTAAGCCCCGACGAACTGGCGTGGCTAAATGCCTATCACATCGAGGTCTATGAGAAAATCAGCCCTCGCGTGCCGGATGATGTGGCCGCATGGCTCAAGGAAGCCTGCGCGGAGATTTAATTTATTAAATCAAGCCACTCATCTTCGGTCAGTGTTTTAACGCCTAATTCAGTCGCTTTTTTAAGCTTACTGCCGGCGCCAGGCCCGGCGACTAAGATGTCCGTTTTGGCCGAGACGCTGCCTGAGACTTTCGCGCCAAGGCTCTGAGCGCGGGACTTCGCTTCATCGCGTGAGAATTTCTCAAGCTTGCCCGTGAAAACGATGGTTTTGCCTGCCACGGGGCTGTCCATAGAAGGGCGCTCAGCGTCGATGATTGTGATCTTTGCCAGCAGGCGCTCAATCATCTCGCGGTGCTCACGACTTGAGAAGAATGTTGTCAACGAACCCGCCGCTGCACCGCCAACGCCGTCAATTGACATAAGCTCTGCCCATGCCTCTCCGACTTGCGGCTGCGCGGCGATGGCTGTCTCAGACATCTTGGCCCATGAGATAAAATGCTTGGCCAGAAGCTCTGCATTGCCATGGCCAATATGGCGCAGACCGAGCGCATAAAGCACGCGCGAGAATTCAATCTCGCGGCGTTCATTTATCGCTAAGAACAAATTAGACGCGCTCGTTTCGCCCCAACCTTCCCACGTCTCAAGTTTAATGTCGCCATTGCGCGCCTCAAGCGTGAAAATATCAGCAGGCTCTTTAACCAAGCCGCGCTCATAAAAGGCTTCGATTTGCTTACCGCCCATTCCGTCAATATCGAAGGCGCGGCGCGACACAAAGTGAATCAGGCTTTCCACGGCTTGCGCCGGGCAAGACAAGCCATTCGTGCAGCGCCGCACAACATCCACCTTGCCTTTATCATCTATGCCGCGCGTTGCAGGGGCCGCGCAGATGGGACAAGTCTGGGGCAGTTCAAATGTATCTCCGCGACCTGATATATCGGCGTCAACAACGCGCAAGACCTGCGGAATAACATCCCCGGCCCGCTGAATTTCAACTTTGTCACCAACACGTAGTTTCAAGCGGTTGATTTCATCTTCATTATGCAGCGTCGCGTTGGACACCAACACGCCGCCAACATTAATCGGAGTTAGGCGCGCCACAGGTGTCAGTGCACCTGTTCGGCCAACTTGGACGTCGATGGCCTCAAGCGTGGTGATCGCTTTCTCGGCAGGGAATTTATGGGCGGTCGCCCAGCGCGGCGCGCGCGACACAAAGCCCAGGCGGTTCTGCAAAGCCAGATCATTGACCTTATAAACAACGCCATCAATATCGTAGCCAAGCTCTGCGCGCTGCGTTTCAATTTTATGGTAAAGCGACAGCAATCCATCAGCGCTATTAAACATCGCCATTAATGGATTGACGTCAAATCCCCACGCCGCAAATTTCTCAACCGCGTCCATCTGGGTGGCTGCAAATGGCGCGCTAATTTCGCCCCATGTATAAGCAAAGAACTTAAGCGGGCGCAACGCCGTAACATTGGCGTCAATTTGGCGAAGACTTCCTGCGGCGGCATTACGCGGGTTTTTATACTCCGCCTGCCCCGCCTCGAGCTGGGACTTATTCATGGCAATGAAATCGTCATGTCCAATATAAACTTCGCCGCGCACTTCTAATCTCTCGGGCCATCCTGACCCGGAAAGCTGATGCGGGATATTTTCAATCGTGCGGACATTGGCTGTAATGTCTTCGCCCATGCGGCCATCTCCGCGTGTTGCGCCGCGAACCAATTGACCGTTTTCATATAATAAGCCGGCGGATAAACCATCAATTTTAGGCTCAGCTGTAAACTCTATATCCTTGTTTATATTCAGGTATTTTTTAACCTTTGCAATGAAGTCGTTTAATTCCTCATCCGTAAAGACATTGTCCAAACTCAGCATCGGAACGCCGTGCTTGACTTTGGAGAATTTTGATGAGGGCTTGCCGCCCACCTTCTGAGTGGGGCTATTCTTGTCAATTAACTTTGGAAAGGCGGTCTCAAGCGCTATCAGGTCTTTGCGCAAAACGTCATATTCCGCGTCAGAAATCAGCGGGGCATCTTTGGTGTAATAAGCCTCGTCATTCGCGCGAATTTCCATAGACAGCATTTTAATACGGGCTTTAGCCTCTGCCAGCGTAAGGTCGGAAAGCTCGGTCATATTAAGACAGTAATTCTTTGGCGGCCTCGCGCGCGGCGTCATTTACGCTTGCGCCCGAAAGCATGCGCGCGATCTCTTCAAGCCGTGTATCGCCGCTAACCTGCTCAACATGCGTCAGGGTTTTATCACCCACAACGGACTTGGAAATCAGAAGCTGTTGGTTGGCTTTGGCCGCAACTTGGGGACTGTGCGTAACAACAAGAACCTGCGCGGAGGTCGATAGTTTTGACAGTCTTTGGCCAATTGCATCAGCCACGGCCCCGCCAACTCCAGCGTCAACTTCGTCAAATATCAGTGTGATATCGCCATCCCCGGCAAGCGCCACTTTGATCGCTAAGGCAAAGCGAGACAGTTCCCCGCCCGAAGCGACTTTGTCCAGCGCGCCGAGCGCGGAACCCGGATTAGTCGCGACGACAAAGCCGACTTTATCACGGCCCGAAGCGCTGTCGCGGCCCTTTGAAATATCTGTTGTAAATTGCGCGCCGCCCATTTTCAGCGGGCCAAGTTCAGCCTTAACTGCGGCGTCAAGTTTCTTCGCGGCGCGCTGCCGCTTCACGGTCAGGCTTATGGCGGCCGCGTCATAATCAGAACTTGCCTGTGTTAGCGCAGTTTTTGCCAATGCAATCGCTTCATCGGCATTATCAATATCAAAGAGATCTTGCGCAAATTTCGCGCGAATGCCCATTAAGCCATTAATATTGGTATTAAATTTACGCGCTGCGCCGCGAAGGGCAAATAAACGCTCTTCAACACGGTCAAGCTCGCCGGGTTCTATATCGAAGCCATGCCCGGCTTGCGCAACAGCGGCGCGGGCTTCTTCGGTTTCAATGAGCGCCTTTTCCAGAGCTTTAACCGCTTTGGTCAAATCAATATGAACCTGACTGTCACCGGGGCCTATTTTAGACTGCACACGCTCTAAACCCCGCAAAGCTGAGGCCAAACGGTCTTCATATTCTCCGCCCTCACCCATAGCGTCCTGAGCCGCGGTCAGTTCGGTCAACGCGCCTTGCGCATTTTGTAAAAAACGGCGACGATCCGCAAGACCATTTTCTTCGTCTTGTTTCGGAGATAAACGGTCAATTTCAGCAATACCGACTTCGAAAAATTCGCGATCATCGCTGGCTTGCTGCTGGGTAGAGAGCAAACTGTCGAGCCTGTCTTGCGCCGCCTTTTTGGCTGCATAGGCCTGCGCAATTTTCCCAAGCGCGCCGCTATATCCCCCGAAACGGTCCAAAAGTGTAATATGCGTACGCGGATCAAGAAGCCCGCGCCCATCATGTTGACCATGAACTTCCAGCAGCGTTCGCCCTACAGATGATAACATAGATACCGAGACAGGCTGATCATTGATAAAGGCGCGGCTTCGGCCGTCCGATCCAATGACGCGGCGCAGCAGAATATCTTCCCCAAGAGGCGCATCGACATCAGCGTCAGTTAGGATTGTGCGCGCGGGATGAGATTGCGGAACGTGAAAACTCGCCGTGACCTGTGCCTTTGCACTGCCGTAACGGATCAAGCCCTTATCAGAGCGCGCACCTGTCGCCATACCAAGCGCGTCAAGTATAATAGATTTACCTGCGCCCGTCTCCCCCGTTAGCGCCGTAAGGCCGCCATCAAGTGACAAGTCCAGCGCTTCGATTAAGACAACATCGCGAATGGAAAGTCCGCTAAGCATATAATCTAGAACAAACGTTCGCGGAGGCGCTGCCAATAACCACGATCGCGCGGCTTCTTAAGCTCATTGTCCAAATCAACATCGTAACGGGCCAACAGCTCATAGCTATCTTCATACCAGCGGCTGTCTGGGTAGTTATAACCCAGAACAGAGCCAACTTGTTTTGCTTCGTCGATCACGCCAATTGAAACATAAGACTCGACCATGCGGTGCAGAGCTTCTTCAGTATGAGATGTTGTATCATATGTCTTAACGACATTGCGAAAACGGCCAATCGCGGCAAGCTCATAGCCTTGGCGAAGATACCAGCGGCCAATGCTCATCTCTTTACCGGCCAAATGGTCATGAGTCAGTTCCAGCTTTAGGCGGGCGTCAGCAGCATATTCACTGTCCGGATAACGGCGAATAACTTGACGCAAAGCGTCTTCGGCTTGAACAGTTGTGCCTTGATCGCGGCCCACATCATAAATTTGGTCGTAATAATTGATGCCAATAAGGTAATAGGCATATGGCGTCGATTTGTTGCCCGGATGAAGCGAGATGAAACGCTGCGCGCCGGCAACGCTTTCTTCGTAATTTGCGCTACGATATTTAGCGTATGAACTCATGAGCATAGAGCGCCGCGCCCACTCACTATAAGGATGCTGGCGTTCGACTTCATCGAAAACCAGAACAGCATCCGCCCAAGCATTTTGCTGCAGTTTTTCAAAGGCTGCATTGTAAAGCGTTTCTGCGGGGCGTTCGACATAGTTCAATTTCGCCGTGCGCTCTTCACGAAGGGAGGCACAACCCGTTACGCTAAGCCCAATAAGGGCAGCGGCAATGGCTGTTCGGAATACTGATTTATGTGAGCTCATAGCTACCCTAACGCAAAAATGGCCGCGCGAGTCGCACGCCGCTTTAAATTCTTTAAAAGGGTTTACTGTTAAGCGCTGGCCTCTTCAAGCACAGATGACGGCGTTACTGTGACCATTTCGTCAGAAATAGTGGCTCTTGTATTGGTGAAACGCCAAGCCGTCGGGTCCGCAAAGAGCGCAATCAACAGTGCATTGTTCACAGCATGGCCGCCGCGATGCGTTCTGACTTGACCTAAAACAGGGCCAGCAATGTATAAATCACCCAATAAATCCAAAGCTTTATGGCGCACAAACTCATCATCAAAGCGAAGGCCTTCAGGGTTTAGAACTCTGCCCTCATCGACAACAACCGCATTATCCAATGACCCACCAAGGCCAAGACCGGCATCTTGCAATGCCGCGACTTCATGCTGGCGCGCAAAAGTTCGCGCGCTCGCGAGGCGATCACGGAAAGACCGCGTATTCGGCTCAATGACAACACGCTGATGGCCAATGGCCGCATCATCATATTCAATCGAGACATCAAGGCGCAGCGTTGGATGCGGCGCGATAGACGCCGTAGACCCGCCAAGCTCAACAGACACGGTTTTTAGAACCTCAACATAGCGCCGCGGCGCAGGCTGGCGCTCAATTTGAGCAGACTCAATAAGTTTTAAATAGGGCTCTGAGCTACCGTCCATGGCCGGAACTTCGGGGCCATCAAGCTCAATATAGAGATTATCAATACCGGAAGCCGCTAAGGCTGCCATTAAATGCTCAATTGTGCCAACGCGAACGCCCGCGGCATTCTCAATTTTAGTGCAATTTCGCACATCGCACACTGCTTCGGGGCGAGCTGGAACGCGATTGTCACGATCTGTGACATCTGTGCGAATAAAAACAATACCTGTCCCCGTCGGTGCGGGCTTCAATGTAAGCTTAACGCGCTCGCCGCTGTGCAGCGCAATACCGCCGCATATTGCGGGAGACTGTAATGTCGCTTGTCTGTTGATCGGGCGCATAAATTCATCATATTTGCGGGCGCATTTGGCCCTCTGAGTTAATTAGTTATACGCAATAGACTGGAGGGCGTCTCACAACGCTTTGTTTCACTCTGTTACCAAAGATGACAAAACGTAAAGAAAAAGCGCCCGAAGGCGCTTTAAAATTCAATTATTTTCAATAGCTTAGCGATTTTGACGGCGCAAGAAGCTTGGGATTTCCAGCTCATCATCGTCAGACGCATTGAAAAGATCGCCCGTGTTTTGTGGTG
>CALKXN010000024.1 GCA_938003555.1 uncultured Robiginitomaculum sp.
ATCCACCGCTCGTTTTTGCGGGCGAGGCGCGACGTTTAAAGGCTAGGCTTGCCTCTGTGGCGCGCGGGGAAAGCTTCTTGCTTCAGGGCGGAGATTGCGCCGAGAGTTTCCGCGAGTTCCATCCGGATAATCTACGCGATATGTTCCGCGTCTTGATGCAAATGGCCGTCGTGCTGACGTATGGCGCGGGTAAGCCTGTGGTCAAAGTGGGCCGGATTGCCGGGCAATTTGGGAAGCCACGCAGCAGCCCTGTTGAAGTGCGCGATGGTGTGGAGCTCCCCAGCTATCGCGGCGATAATATCAATGGCATGGATTTTACCGAAAAATCTCGTATCCCAAATCCGAAGCGCCTGCTGAAAGCTTATGGTCAAAGCGCTTCGACGTTGAACCTGCTGCGCGCCTTTTCAACAGGCGGTTATGCCGATCTTCGCAATATCCATAAATGGACATTGGGCTTTGTTTCCGGTTCCGAGCAAACCAAAAAATATCAAGAACTTTGCGATAAAATCTCTGACGCGATGGAATTTATGCAGGCTTGCGGCGTGACGCCGGAAACCACGCCGCAAATGTCGAGTACAGAGCTTTACACATCCCATGAGGGGTTGTTGCTGGGCTATGAGCAAGCCATGACGCGTATCGATAGTACGTCGGGGCGCTGGTATGATACCTCGGCCCATATGCTGTGGATTGGCGACCGTACGCGCCAGCTTGACGGCGCGCATGTCGATTTCATGAGCGGGATTGAAAACCCTGTTGCGATGAAATGCGGCCCGACAATGGAAGCGGATGATTTGTTGCGTTTGTGTGATAAGCTAAACCCGAAAAATGAAGATGGACGTTTGACCCTGATCTGCCGTTTCGGGCATGACAAGGTTGGCAATCACCTCCCAAAACTTGCACGCACGATTAAAGAAGCAGGAAAGTCTGTCGTTTGGTCTTGCGATCCGATGCACGGTAATACGCTTAAAACCGACTCCGGTTATAAAACGCGTCCGTTCGATTATATTCTCTCCGAAGTTCAGTCCTTTATGGACGTGCTGCACAGCGAAAATTGCTGGCCGGGCGGCGTGCATTTTGAAATGACAGGACAGAACGTGACGGAATGTATTGGCGGGGCGAAAGCCGTGCGCGAAGAGGATCTGTCCTCGCGCTACCACACGCACTGCGACCCGCGCCTGAACGCGGACCAAGCGCTGGAATTGGCGTTTCGGATAAGTGAAGAACTGCGTAGTTACCGCGTTGCCGATGCGACCCGTCTGGCGAGTTAGCCCGTAAACACCATCGTCTCGCGTCCGTCCTTCATCATCGCGGCTTTGAACGCGGCGTTGGCGTGCATTTGTTCTAGCCAGCGCAGGCAATTGGGATGGGCGTCTGTGATATATCCGGCATTATGGGAGCTTTCCATATTATAGCTCATGACAATGTCGGCGGCGGTTAGTTCGTCGCCGGCGAGCCATTTTGATGTGCCAAGGTCGGCTTCGGCTTTATCAATGAGGGCATTCATGCGCGGATTTAAAAACCCGGCCTTAACCTGTCCAGTGATTTTGCGAATGAGCCCTTTGAGGAAAAAAGGGACGCTTTTTTCGATGGCCCCAAAGACGGCGCCAAAGAGCATGATTGGCATCATGCTGCCTTGGGCGGCGTGAAACCAAAAGAGATAATTGGTGCGGTTTGAAGCGTTTGCGGTCGGGCGTAATTTACTCTTGGGGTGCTTATCAAGGATGTAGTCGACAATGGCATTCGTTTCCGCCAGCGCCAGATCGCCATCCGTAATAACAGGCGCTGTTCCGAGCGGGGAGAGAGCTTTATAGTCAGCAGGCGCAAGACGTGATTTGGGGTCACGTTCATAGACTTTTACATCATAATCCGCGCTCAGCGCTTCGAGCAGCCAAAGGATGCGAAAAGATTGCGAATATTCCAGATGGTGAACAGTGAGCGTCATGGTGTCTCCAAGGCCTGATTGAGCCTGACCATGGAGGGCTGGGGGCACTTGCGCAATAAAAAAGCCGCCTGAAACAGACGGCTTTTGAAAAATATGTGGGGGAAGCCTACAGGTCTTTAAGACCTACGGATGGCTTAAATGTTGCGGATGTTTTCGCTTTGCTCATCATCATCTTTCCAGTGGAAGGATTGCGCATTTCGCGTGATGGACGGTGCTTTGCAACAAACTGACCGAAGCCCGGAATTGCGACGCTGGATTTGTCGCCTTTTTTAAGTTCGCCGACGACGATTTCGCAAAATGCGCTGATCATCTCATTGGCGTCTGCTTGTGTTGTGTTACATTGCTCGGCGAGTGCCCCTACGAGTTCTTTTCTGTTCATCGTTTTTCTCCCTCTGAACCGTTTACGCTCATGCGGCGTAAAATCTAAACTTACTGGGCGTTGATTTGGTTAACAAAAGGTTAACGGCCCCCGTTTTATGGGGGTTGTAGAGGATTTTCAGGGCTTTAAAGCGCATAATCGTCTGATAATTCCGCTTATTTTCCTTCAAAAGCTCTGTAAAGTGAGTCGAAATATATAAGAGGCAATCGTGAAAGCACAGAGAATTATCAAGCTTGGCGTCGTGGGGGCAGGTGTGTTTGGCGGGTATCACACCGGCAAAGTGGCCGCCCATGACGGCGCGCAATTGGTTGGAATTTATGATCCGGACAAAGCGCGGCGCTCGGCCAGTGCTGAAAAATTTGGCTGTAAGGCCTATGGGCAACTTAGCCATTTGATTGCCGATGTTGACGGTTTGGTTATTGCTTGCCCCGCCAGCTATCATGCTGGGGCAGCGCTTCCGGCGATTAAGGCCGGGAAACATGTTTTGATCGAAAAACCTATCGCGGGAAATGCAGCAGATGGACAGGCTATTGTTGACGCGGCAATCGTCAATAATGTGATTGTGCAAATCGGTCATCAA
>CALKXN010000025.1 GCA_938003555.1 uncultured Robiginitomaculum sp.
GCAAGGAAATAACCATCTTTAGATTGAACCCCGCCCTTCGTTTGTTGGTAGGATACCCAAGCTACAAGTCCCATGAAGAAAATGCAGCTCACTAAAGTGAAAAGAAGAGAAAATCCGGTCAAAGTTATTTATCCAGTAAAGTAAATTTATTGCGCGTGGTCGAGTTGAGCATTCGTCGTTTGCGAGAATGAACCATGAGCAAAAATTAAACTATTTGCTTTCTTATATCGGGCTTGCTCTACTTCACCTAAAATAATTGTATGGTCGCCTCCGTCTAGACATTGATATTGCCGACATTCAAAAATGGCGACGCACCCCTTCAGGAGGGGTACCCCATGTTGATTGCTTTCATGTGGAAAGTCTGAAAACGCAAAAGCATTGCGCGCAAAACCGTCACAGACATCTTTTTGTTCATCAGAGAGAACATGAACGGCAAAATGTTTAGCGTTCATGAAGGCTTCATACCGTTTTGAACTTTTATCGGGTGACCATAAAACAAGAGGGGGGTTAAGTGACACGCTGGCAAAACTGTTAACGGTCATACCAATGGGGCCATTTTCCGTCATGATCGTAATGACAGCTATTCCAGTCGCAAAGCGGCCTAATGCTTGACGATATTCCTTTGGAGTAACTTTTGGAAGAATTGGATCAAGATCAATTAAATCCGACATTATGGCACCTCTTGTCCATTCGCTAACGTATAAAGCTCAAACCATGTCTCTCTATCCAACTGAATTTTTGTAGCGTCGCCCAAATTTGATATTCTTGAGAGATTATTCGTCCCCATGACGGGAATTATCTTGGCAGGGTGAGCGAGCAGCCATGCAATAGCCACAGCCGCGGCATCTGTGTTTGAGGCCTCTGCTATTTCTTCTAACCTTGCATGTAATTTTGAGTGTTCCTTTGAGAATAAACTCCCGCCTCCCAGCGGCGACCACGCAATAGGAGAAACGCTGCGTTCTTGAAGAAAGGCAAGCTGCCCATTCGTAAACGCTTGATTGGCTATAACGCTCATTTCGATTTGATTTGTTACAAGCGGGGTTTTCATAGCTGATGAAAGTAAGGTCCAGTCATGTAGCTCAAAATTTGATACGCCCACGGATTTTACTTTCCCAGAGCCGACCAGTTTATCTAAGGCCTCACCTGTCCGGTTGTGATCCATAAAGGGGTCAGGACGATGAATAAGTAAGAGGTCAATTGTTTCGCAATTGAGTAAACGCAATGAGCGTTCAACCGAATTTGTAATGTGTTTGGGCGACGTATCATAATACTTCACGCGTCGATTGGAATAAGGACCTATTGGCGCGATTATATCGCATTTGGTTATGATCTCGATTCTATCTCTGAGCCCGGGGGATTGCTTTAAGCACTCTCCTAATATTTCCTCAGCGCCGTAGTCACCGTAAATGTCGGCTTGATCAATCGTCGTTATGCCTTGAGAAAGGCAAGCTTCAATCTTAGACCTTACATAAGAAGCGGATGTGTCATTATCGTCACCGACGCGCCACATCCCATAGACCAGCCTTGAAATTGAGAGTGCATCCGAAAGATTTACGCGCTCCATTATACGCGCTCCCCTGAGCCTAATGGGGTGGGCGGCGTTTCATTAGGTACGCGTCCATATGCATGTGGCAATGAACATGTTTTCAACAAAGGCAATAGCTTTTCACCGACATGTTTGCATTCATCAATATGCGGATAGCCAGAGAAAATAAAGGAGCGGATGCCCATTTTTTGATAAGCTTCAATTTTCGATAACACCTGATCTGTTGAGCCGACAATCGCAGCGCCGCAACCAGATCGCGCGCGACCAACACCTGTCCATAAATTAGGTTCGACATAACCAAATTTATCGGCCAATTCCCGGGCTCGGGCTTGGTGGGAAACGCCTAAGCTTCCTGAATCCAGTGCTCTATTTTTAATTAATTGCCCGAATTCATCATCAAGCTTGCTAACAATATAATCAGCATATTCACGGGCTTCTTGCTCCGTATCGCGCACTATAATATGTGAGCGAAATCCATAATCGAGTGTTCTGTTATATTTTTCAGCAACTGCGTTTACGGCCTTCATGCGGCCTTCAATTTGATCAGCTGTTTCGGGCCACATTAGATATACATCGCAATGTTCGCCGCAAAGCTCTAAAGCTGCTGGTGAATAGCCGCCAAAATACAATAACGGCCCGCCTGTTTGATAAGGCTGCACGGGTATCGTCGATACATTTTCAAAATTATAGACTTCACCAGAATAATTAATCGTGTCTTGCGTCCAAGCCTGCTTTAAAATGTCCACAACCTCTCGGGAGCGTTGATAACGGTAATTACTTTCAGCCTTTTCTCCCGGAAAATCTGAGCTGATAATATTGACGGTGAGCCTACCTTTGAGCATATGGTCCAATGTCGCAATTGTCCTCGCCAACATGATTGGCTGCATTTCTCCACACCTTACAGCCGCCAGCATATTGATTTTCTCGGTTATGGGAGCGCCGCCTGCGACGAAAGTGAGCGTGTCTTGCCCAACCTGGTATGAACTAGGACATAGAATGTTTCTAAAGCCTTGCTTTTCAGCCTCTAAAAGAATGTTGCTGCAATGCTCCCAGCTTGATTTTAAAGCGTTATTTGGCACGCCTAAAAATTCATAATCATCAGAACAAAGAGCTGAAAACCAAGAGACTTCTGCCCCTTCTAAATCGGGAGATGTTATAGGCACTACTGACATTATTTATCCTACTCGTTGTGTGTTTTTTTGCTTGTCTATCAGGATAATTAGACTATATCAATAGTGTATCAATTATTATTATGATGAATTGAGAATACTATGATAAAAACAAGACCTCTCCCTAAAAGTGTCCAGTTATCGGAATTGCTCATACGTGAAATTGCGGCAGGTCGACTGCCTAATGGAGCACGCTTGCCAACTGAAAAGCAGATGGCAGAGGATCACGGCGTTGCAGTGGGAACACTTAGGAAGTCACTATCTATCCTCGAAAATAAAGGCTTGCTTGAGCGAGTACAAGGTTCTGGCAATTATATTACCGCCAAAGAGTCTGTAGAGAGTGTTTATACGTTCTTCAGGCTGGAGCTTAAAGAGGGTGGTGGTCTTCCTTCTGCTCAAATATTGGAAATTAGGCCGCTTCCCAAGCCCGCAAATTGCCCGGACTTTGGCGAAGATAGAATGGCTCATCGTATAGTGCGCCTACGCTACTTGGACGAGCAGTTGATCGCGCTGGAAGAAATTTGGCTGGATCGGCGTTTTAGTCCCGATATTCGCCTAAGTGATATCTCTGAGTCTTTGTATGTATATTATAAAGATTCTCTCAATCTGGTCATTTCCAGGAT
>CALKXN010000026.1 GCA_938003555.1 uncultured Robiginitomaculum sp.
TCAAACGACACACCGTCTTCGAAATCAGACGCCAAGCAGATATCATGAATAGAGAAATCTGAACGGACTTCAGTTCCAGCGTGTAAGGCTGTTTCCGTTTCATTTTCAGGCGGTGCGGATTTGCGCGGCAAGGCCATTTCAATGAGATGCTTCATAAGGCATCTCTACCAAAACAATGTTAGGGTTACGTTTTGAAACAGGGTAAACAAAGTCGTGTAATACAGTGCTCTACCGCGGCAGCCCAAGGGCCTACATTGGACGATTGCCTACATTGGAGCCATTGAACTGCGCGGCGGGGCGTCTGCTTTGCATCAGACGGCGTTAGTCGACAATATTGTCGTCCACATTCGCATTGTGCGTGAGCGTCGCGTCAGCGGCTTGCCTATTTGCATCAACGGCAGGTTTTTTCTTACGAAAAGCCTTTTTCCCGGCGTTAATCGCAACGGGGATAAGCTGCGCTATTATTAATCGTGTTATCATACGTTTGATCATGTTTACTCTTAGAACAATTACGCCCGATGAGAGAGTCATATTTACAGTTCACCGCAGTATTGGGCTTTGAAAACGCGTCAACTCGCCGTTCCAAAACGCCCCTCCCCATAAATAAAGCCGCCCAAAAGGGCGGCCTTTGACCACATGGTTTGAAACTTGTTTTTAAAGCGCCCTAATGCGGCTGTTGGCAGTTATATTTGCCGTGGCGATGCGGGCGGCCAGACATCATGTGGCGCACGGGAACCTGCGTTCTCGTCGAAGTGCGATATGTAGCGGGCTGCTGTGAATAATACTGGGCCGGCGCGGCGGGTTGGGGCTGCGGCGTTGGCGTCACATAGCGCACGGTTTGCGGCTGGCTTTGGACATATTGCGTGCTGGCCTGCGTAAGTGTCGGCGCTTGGCGATCGACATAGACGCGCTGCATATTCGCGCCATATGATGGATTTGAATAGGCTGGATGGTTGCTCACATATGTGCGCTCGCCATATCCGCTCTGCAGGGGCAAAGCAGGCTGTGAAGCGTAAGATGCAGGCTGCGTATAGGCTCGGCTTGGCGCGCTTTGACTATAGCTGGGCGCTGGCTGTTGTTGATATACAGCGCCGCTCTGGCTTTGCGAGGCAGCATAGGGCTGACCATAGCGGTCTTCATAGACTGGGTCGCAATCAACGGTTTTATCACCAAGACCATATCCGGCCACGCCGCCGACAAGCCCGCCAATCACTGCGCCTTTGGTTTCATCATCATCGCCTGCGATTTTGGCTCCGGCGTAGCTGCCCGCCGCGCCGCCAATTGCGCCGCCAATCAGCTTGCGCTTCATCTCACCGGATTTACAGGCCGAAAGAGGGTCTGCGGCAGGTGTATTTGCATGCGTCACGTAATTTTGGGCCTGCTGGGCGTAGCCCTCATAATTTTGAGCTTGGGCAGATGTGGCTGACATGGCCAGTCCGCCCGTCAAGATCGCGCTCGTAAATAGGGTCTTTAACATATGTCTCTCCATAACGTCTGATGGCCAATGCATGTGCAAGGCCCCTCGCCGCGTAGAGCCATGTTACACAATTAGGGTTAACCGATACTGAGGAGAGATGGCATTTATGGTTAATTTAGATTAACCATAAATATTTGGCGCGACTACAAATCCCCTAGCGCAGCTTCCGGATAATCGAATAGGACTTGTCCCGCGCGGCTAAGGAAATCCAAATGCGCGCCGGCTTCGGGCATGACGACAAGGGCGTGATACCATGCGATTTTCTGCATATTCTCCGCAAGCGGGTCACCCGCGAGCAGGCCGTTACACGCAGCCTTAATGAGCAGCGCGCCGGAAATTATGTGCCCGCAAAGCAATAGGTAATTGCTCGCCCCGCCCTGCGCGTTGGCTTCGTCCGCCTCCAGCATGATTTTGGTCGCAGCAGTTAATGTCGCGAGCCCCGTTTTGAGCGCGTCGCGGCTACAGCCGAGGCGCACGCCTGTTTCTTTGACGGTTTTCTCGAGCAGCGGCCCGATTTCAGAGAGCTCCGCAATGAGCGCGCTCATCGCCGCCCCGCCGTCACGGCGCAATTTACGGCCAACTAAATCAAGCGCCTGAATACCGTTGGTGCCCTCATAGATCGCGGCAATTCGGCTGTCGCGGTAATGTTGCGCCGCGCCGGTTTCTTCGACAAAGCCCATGCCGCCATGCACTTGCACGCCCGTAGACGTCGCGGCAATGCCCACATCCGAGCCATAAGATTTTGCAATCGGCGTCAGCAGCGCATCACGAATATGCGCCGCTTTGCGCGTGTCTTCATCAGGGTGGGATAGCGCAAGATCACTCGCTACGGCCGTCGCCATATTGATCGCGCGCGCGCCCATGAGGCGGGCCTTCATATCCATCAACATACGGCGCACATCGGGATGTCCAATAATTGTGTCTTGCGCGCCAATCGTGCGCCCCTGTACGCGTTCACGCGCATAGCCCAGCGCCGCTTGATAGGCGCGGTCACCAATGGCGACGCCCTGCACGCCCACAAAGAGCCGCGCTTCATTCATCATGGTGAACATGCAATTTAGCCCCCGCCCCGGCTCTCCGATCAGCCAGCCTGTTGCGCCGTCAAATTCCATCACGCAGGTTGGGCTACCGTGGATGCCTAATTTATGTTCAAGACCAATAGCTTTCAAACGATTCAGATCGCCAAGACTTCCGTCGCTATTGACGAAACGCTTGGGGCATAAAAACAGCGAGATACCTTTTGATCCCTCAGGCGCATCGGGAAGGCGCGCCAGCACCAAATGCACAATATTATCCGCGCAGTCATGATCACCCCATGTGATATAGATTTTCTGGCCGCGAATGGCATATGTGCCGTCGCCATTATCTACCGCTTTGGTGCGCACCGGCCCAAGGTCTGAGCCTGCCTGCGGCTCCGTTAAATTCATCGCGCCCGACCACTCGCCTGTGACCATTTTAGGGATATATGTCGCCCGCAGCTCGTCAGACGCATGCGCCTCAATCGCTTTCATCGCAGACGCTGTCAGCATGGGGCAAAGACCGAAGGCCATATTGGCCGCATAAAAACTCTCATTGGTGGCAACAGCAATAGATTGGGGCAATCCCATCCCGCCCGCAGATTCCGGCATCGCAATGCCCTGCCATCCTGCTTCGACATAGCTGGCATAAACCTCTTTAAATCCCGGCGAGCTAAAGACTTGATCATTTTCAAGTCGAGCAGGATTTTGATCCCCTGTCCAATTTGTTGGGGCCAGCACGTCAGAAGCAAAACTTCCGGCGCCCTCTAAAATATCCCCAATCAACTCGTGATTAGTTTCGCTATGATCCGGGCAAGCCAACACCGTATCAATATCCACTCCATATTTCAGAAGGTAATGCATGGATTTAACGGGGGCTTGGTATGACATAATGGAATCCTGTATATTTAGGCCGTTTTCGCATGCCCGCCCGCCCTATGGCAAAGCCCAAATCGCCGCGCCATGAGCTAAATCGCAGTCAGACGCGGGGCAGACATAAAAAAACCGGGCGCGTGGCCCGGCTTCAAAATCAATAAAAATAAGGCTTAGCCTTTTTTGCCAGTCACAAGACCCAGAATGAATGTGAGGATACCTCCACCAACACCGCCGGACACGAGGCTAGCAACAATTCCGCCAACATTTGCGCCGCCTTCAGCCGGGGCTGCAAATACGCCCTCCAGACCTGGAATCATAGGAGCTAAAGCTGCTAGGCCTGTACCGCCAACGATGCCTGTAATGCTGCGGCCAAGTGTGCCCATGCCTGAGTTCATGACTTTGCCTGCAACGTTACCGCCAGCAGCGCCAGAAGCAAGTCCGACCAATAATCCTACTACGTCCATAAATTTCCCCTTTGTGTGTTAGCCCAGTATGATTTACACCGAGTTCAAATTAGTGCGCCCTTAACGTCGCATTAAGTCTTAATTAAACGTAATTATAGCAGAAAGTTCAAGCTATTTCTGCGCTTCAGAAAGATTTAAAATGAAAATATCGACTTTACCTATTGTTTTTATTAGCGTTATTACTCTGTCAACATGTGGAAAGTCAGATGCCAATACCGCGTCCAGCGCGCCTGCGCCAACGCCCCAAGCTCAAAGCACAGCCGCCAGCGCGCCCACTGAGTCGCCTGTCGCGGTCATGAGCCCTGCTGAGCGCGGTGCAAAAGTCTATAAACGCTGCAAAGCGTGCCACACGATCAACGCAGGGGGTAAAAACCGGGTCGGCCCAAACCTTTGGGGTATTGTTGGCAAACAAGCCGGACAGGCAGAGGGTTTTGCCTATTCTAAAGCCATGGAAAACAGTGACGTGATCTGGACCGAAGAGAATCTTTCTGCCTATTTGTTAAAACCCACAGACTTCTTGCCGGGTGGACGCATGGCCTTTGCCGGACTTAAAAAAGAAGAGGATCGCGAGGCAGTCATCGCCTATATCAAAGCCGAGTCGGAAACACCCGCAGAATAGATATGCCAACACACGCCCGTAAAATCCGCTTCGTCGCCAGCGACAAACCCGATGCCCAAAAGGCCCTCATCCGTCTCATCGACAGATATGGGCAACATGATGCCGCCAGCGCAGATGTCATCGTCGCGGTGGGCGGCGACGGGTTTTTACTGGGTACGCTTCATCGTCATATTGATTATATCCGCGCAGGCATGCCGATTTACGGCATGAATTACGGCACAATCGGTTTTCTGATGAACGCCTTTGCCGAAGATGGCCTTCAAGAGCGGCTGGATAAGGCCGAAGCCGCAATCATCAAACCGCTACGGCTGGTTGGACGCGGAGAGCATGGCGAAGTAGAGGCGCTGGCTATGAATGAAGTCGCCCTATTGCGCCAAACTCGCCAAACCGCGCATCTTAAGATTAAAGTTGACGGCAAAGACAGGCTAGAGCGCCTCATCGCCGACGGGGCCTTAGTTGCGACGGCGGCGGGCTCTACAGCTTATAATTTGTCCGCTCATGGCCCTGTGCTGCCGCTGGGCGCAGATATTCTCGCCCTCACCCCAATTAGCGCCTTTCGCCCGCGGCGCTGGCGCGGCGCGCTGCTTGATATTCACGCCCATGTCGAATTTGAAATCCTAAACCCCGAAAAACGCCCCGTCAGCGTCACCGCCGACGACCAAGAATTTCGAGACATCCACTATGTCAGCGTAAAAACGGCGCACGACATAGAGCTAAATCTGCTCTTTGATGAAGGCCATGAGCTGGATGAGAAGATTTTGCGTGAGCAGTTTTCGACTTAACAAGAGTAATTAAGTGCAG
>CALKXN010000027.1 GCA_938003555.1 uncultured Robiginitomaculum sp.
ATCACACTTAGCTTACCTGATTTATGCGCGGCGTTAGCGTTTTATCCAGCGTCCGCCATCACCTTGCTGGTAATAGGAAATATCTTTGCCTTGTTCTTTTAGCTTGGCCCAGCGCGCCCTTGCCACATCACGGCCCTCAGCGTCACGATCTTCGATGAATGTAATGCACCGTTTAGCCTTGGTATTTTCAGGTAAAATAGACGCCCCTGTCAGGAAAATCATATCCGCCCCGGCCATGTCGCTTCCAACCCCAAGACGCACAGGGTGAGCCTGCGCGCCGGGTTGATCGTCGCGGCCATGGGGGAGAAAACTATCATCGCGAAACGTCCACAAATAGGTGTCCATTTCAGCCATACGCGCCGCGTCAGAGAACTGAACCGACGCGGTCATATCTCGCTCAAGCGTTTTCTCCAGAAGCGAGGGTAAAACCGCTTCCAGAGATCCGTGTGTAAGGTGATAAAACCAATATTCCACGCTTGAATTTAACCTTCAAAATTGTCTTTAACCCATTGATTTAAAAGACGAACACCAAATCCTGTGGCCCATGCGGGCTCGCGTGGATCGCTGCTCGTGCCTTTAAAAGCAGTACCTGCAATATCCAAATGCGCCCACGGCGTATCGCCAACGAAACGCTGTAGGAATTGCGCGGCCGTAATTGAGCCTGCTAAGCGCCCGCCAATATTTTTCATATCCGCATTTTTACTATCAAGAAGCTTATCATAGGCTTTCGCCAGCGGCAGACGCCACAACTTTTCAGTCGATGTCTCTGAAGCCCCTAATAGACCGTTTGCGACATCATCATCATTTGAGAACAGTCCGGCATGTTCATGCCCAAGAGCCACCAAAATCGCGCCCGTCAGTGTGGCCAAATTGACCATGACTTTGGGTTTAAATTGCGTATTGGCGTAATGCAGGACATCCGCCAGAACGAGGCGTCCCTCGGCGTCAGTATTTTGCACTTAAATCGTTTGGCCTGACATCGACTTCACAATGTCACCCGGACGCTGTGCTAGCGCGTCGGGCATATTCTCAACCAGACCGACGAGGCCAATAATATTGGCTTTGGCTTTACGTTTTGCCAGCGCCTCCATCGCGCCGACAACAGCAGCAGAGCCGCCCATATCGCCCTTCATGTCCCACATGCCCGCTCCGGGCTTAAGTGAGATACCGCCCGCATCAAAAGTTACGCCCTTACCGACGAGGCAAACAGGCGCATCGCCTTTCTTGCCGCCATCCCAGCGCATAATTGCGATTTGGCTTTCATGTTGAGACCCAAGGCCGACACCGAGCAAGGAGTGCATCCCCAAAGCTTTCATGCGCTTCTCGCCCAGAACTTCGACTTTAAGCCCCATATCCGTCATCTTTTTGATTCGCGTAGAATATGACTTGGGGTGAAGAATGTTTGGCGGTTCGGAGACGAGATCCCGTGCGGTGTAAGCGCCATCGGCAACAGGGCCGTAAAAGTCTTCATAAGCCTTCTTGGCTTTGGCCGGACTATCACAGGCGATTTCAAGTGTTTTAATTGACGGTTTTTCTTTGTCCGCCAATTTTGTTCGGTAACTATCGAATCGGTAAGCGGCAAGGCGGCCTCCCAAAGCAGCGCGCGCTTGATCTTCAGGCGATAAATCCATGCCTTCTAAATGGACTGTTACCGTCTCTTCCCCGCTCAGCAGGAGCGTCTTAACGGCTTTGGCTGTAGCAATTTCTGGATCAAAGCTCTCACCGTTTCCTGTCCCCATCAATACAGCGCGGCTCGTTTGGCTTCCCTTTGGCGCAAATACAGACAGGCTCTGCCCGCGTTTACCCGTGAATTTGGCCGCGCGAATGGCACTCGACAAGACATCCCCGTCATAGAGCGCTGCACCCGGCGTTAAATTCGCTTTATCTTGAGAAAAAATTACGGCTGCGCCGCTTGCTTGTCCTGTGGAAACAAAAGTGACTTTCATTAATAGCTCCATGCGTTATGCGCTTTGTGCGTCTTTTACGTTTTTCGCTTTATGCGGGGGGAAAATGCGCGCGGCAAGTAATATAGACTCAAAGTGCCAAAATTGCTCAAAATTAAGACAAATTTACCACTGGCTGATTTGCTAAATGCGCCGCAATTAACTAAAGCCGCGTCATGAAGCGCATTCAATCATATTTTAGGCGACAAGCCCTCGTACCGCTGATTCTCGCAATATCTGCCCTATCGATATTGGCGCTTCTCACACAATCTCTGTCTACGATTGATCTGATTGTCGAAAACCGGCAATCGGCGATGACATTTATCTATATAACGCTACTCGTTTTACCGCAGCTTTTAGGTATTATTCTCCCCATTGCTGTCTTCATCGCGACACTCTTCACACTTAACAAAATGAATGTTGAAAGTGAAATTGTGATCGCGAAAAGTGCCGGATATAGCCCCTGGCAAATCGCCAGCCCCATATTGCGCGTCGCCATATATGCCATGATAGCGCATTTGTTTATCAATCTGTTTTTACAGCCTTTTTCCCAGCGCGAGCTCCGAGAAGCCTTACTGGATGTGCGCACAGACCTTGCCTCTCAACTTGTGCGCCCCGGGGAGTTCAACACCCCTGCTCCGGGCTTGACGGTCTATACAGCTGGGCTAAAGCAGAATGGGCAGATGAGCGACGTGTTGATCTATGA
>CALKXN010000028.1 GCA_938003555.1 uncultured Robiginitomaculum sp.
AAAGTACAATCAGAGCAACATTCAAATACGTTTCAGCCATTTTTTTAGAGGCCTCCCCCACCTCCCCCTTTGACTCGCGCGCGCCCCTCGCGTAAAGCGGCGCAAATAATGAAGAGGGTTTATGACATCCCGGATTACTCATCCTGACGGATACGTTTTCGCCAAGAGGCACTGCCTCTCTATGTCCCATTTTAATCGCGTTGAGATCGACACATTGCTCTCGCTTGGTCTGCATTATGCAGAGCCAGACAATCAGCGCTGTGATCATCTCTCCGGCGCGCTGCTGGTGAATTTGTTTTTTGAGAACTCTACTCGCACGCAAAATAGTTTTGAGGTCGCAGCCAAGCGCCTTGGCGCGGATGTGGTCAATATGACCGTCGCGAGCAGTAGCGTCGCCAAGGGTGAAACGCTGCTGGATACCGCCGCCACGCTAAACGCGATGCGGCCTGATATTCTAGTCGTGCGCCATAGCGCGTCCGGCGCGCCTGCGCTGCTCTCGCAAAAAGTATCGTGCAGCGTGATCAATGCCGGTGACGGCATGCATGAACACCCGACCCAAGCCTTGCTGGACGCGCTGACGCTAAAACGCACACTGGGCGATATTGGCGGGCTTCGCATCGCCATATGCGGCGACATTCTACATAGCCGGGTCGCGCGCTCTAATGTGGCCCTGCTGGGGATGCTTGGCGCGGAAGTGCGTTTGATTGGCCCGCCGACATTATTACCCGCCGACGCCGACCGCTGGGGCGCGGAAGTGTTTCATGATATGGAAAGCGGGCTAAAGGGCTGTGACGTGATTATGATGCTGCGCCTGCAACTGGAACGCATGAAGGGCGCGCTTGTCCCGTCCAAACGCGAATATTTCCACTTTTACGGTCTCGACCGCGCAAAGTTGAATTTAGCTGCGCCCGGCGCGCTGGTTATGCATCCCGGCCCCATGAATCGCGGCGTCGAGATTAGCAGCGATGTGGCCGATGACCTGGATGTGTCACTGATTACCAAACAAGTTGAAACCGGCGTTGCCATGCGTATGGCGATTATCGACGCGCTCTTTGCGGCGCGCCAAAATGAGGGCGCATAATCATGGCTGATTTAATCTTTCGAAATGCCCGCCTGATTGACCCCGCCAGCGGCTATGATGACATTGGCGACCTCGCCGTCACAGGCGGCGTTATCACACAATTTGGCGGCAATATCGCGGCCGAGGCCGCTGAGGACATTGACGCCGATGGCCGTATTTTAGCTCCCGGCCTGATTGATATGCGCGTCGTGTCATCGGACACGCGCATCGCGCAGACCTGCCAAGTGGCGGCGGCGGGCGGATTTACCTCTATCGTGATCATGCCCCAAACCAGCTCGGTTATGGATGACACATCAAAGCTCGATTACCTTCTGCGTAAGGGCGCCGAAGGCGGACATGTTAATGTCTATGGCGCAGGCGCGCTAACCCATGGCCTGCGCGGGGACGCCATGACCGATATTGGCCTGATGGGCGATGCCGGCGCGTTATATTTTTCCAATGGTGACAATCCCATTTCCAATAGCCGCCTGATGCGCCGCCTGCTGTCCTATAGCAGCGCCTTTAACGCGCTCATCGCGAGCCGCCCGCTGGACCGCGACATGAGCGAGGGCACCTGCGCGCATGAAAGCGATTTTAGCTCCCGCCTTGGCCTGCCCGGACATCCCGCCACCGCAGAGCGCATCATTGCAGAGCGCGACATTGCGCTGGCCGAACTTACGGGCGGGCGACTGCTGATTGATATGATTTCATCGCGCGAAGCTACGGATGTTTTGCGCCAAGCTGGGCAGCGCGATCTTGAGGTCTATGCCAGCGTGAGCATCAATCACCTTGCGCTCAATGAACTCGACATTGGTGACTATCGCACCTTCGCCAAGCTCGACCCGCCGCTGCGCGAAGAGTCTGACCGCAAAGCGCTACTGGCGGCCGTAAATGACGGCACGATTGACGTGATCGTTAGCTCCCATGACCCGCGCATGGCCGGCGAAAAACGCCTCCCCTTTGCCGAAGCCGGAGCCGGCGCCATCGGTCTTGAAACCCTGCTCGGCGCAGGGCTGACTTTGGTGGGTAATGAAGAACTGGATTTGATGGCGCTGCTGCGCGCCCTGACGTGTAACCCCGCTGAACTGCTCGGCTTGCCCGCCGGAATATTAGCCGAAGGCGCGCCTGCTGATCTTGTCCTCATTGACCCCAACGCCCCGTGGATCGTTGACCCGGAGGCCATGACGAGCCGCGCGAAAAACACGCCGTTTGACGGCCGCCGCTTTATGGGGCGTGCCGACATGACTGTGCGCGGCGGAAGCATTGTCTTTGACCGTTTAGGTGCCTAAAACAGATATTATTTGCCAAGGACAATCTATGAAACCTCATTTCATCACATGGCGCGGCGCGCCTTTGATTGCGGTGACATTGATGCTCGGGGCCTGCGGAAGCGAGAGCGCTTTTGAGCCTGAGCAAAAGTCCGTTTGCGTCACCACCAGCATCGAGGCGAGCGTGAATACCGACCTCTGCGCCGTCGGACAGAAAATTGCTTTCATGCCGCAGCATGTTGAAAATGAAGATACCGCCTTAATTTTCGTCGCCGCCAATTGCGACGCGGGCGAGACATTTAACTTCACCAAAGGCGGAGCCATTTGCGTTTTCAATCCTACGCGTCCAATAAATGGTCGAACTGACAAACCGCAGCCTCAAACAGATCGCGAGTAAACCGTGGACGCACATTTTATATATGCCATCGGCGCAGCCCTTTCGGGCTACTTTCTGGGTTCAATTCCATTTGGTTTAATCTTAGCTCGACTTACAGGCCAAGGCGATATCCGGCAGATCGGTTCCGGTAATATCGGCGCAACAAATGTATTGCGCACAGGCCGTAAGGATATTGCGCTGGCGACATTATTACTGGACGCAGGTAAAGCCGCAGCAGCGTTTTTCCTCATAAAACTCATCTTCCCGCCATCGGCCTATTTACCACTTATCGCAGCAGCCGCGGCGCTGATGGGGCATTGCTTCCCGGTCTGGCTTAAATTTAAGGGCGGCAAAGGGGTGGCCACGTTCTTTGGCGGTATGCTTGCCGCCGCCTGGCCTGTCGGCTTGATCTGCGGCGCGATCTGGCTGGCGAGCGCATTTATTACGCGGCTTTCGTCTTTTTCAGCCCTCCTTGCGGCCGCGCTCGCGCCCATTATCGCCTTTTTCTGGGGCCTGCCTTATGTCGCCGCAATGGCCGCTTTCATGGCCGTAATTATCTTTATCCGTCACCGCGAAAATATTGCCCGCTTGCTCAAAGGCGCAGAGCCAAAGATTGGCGGCAAGAAAGACGCGTCTTGAAACGCGTGGAGCTGTCCTATGAGCAAAAACGCGATTGGATAAGATTATCGCGTAGCTCGACCATTGGCCCTGTCGCCTTTGCCGGATTGCTCGCGCGCTTTGGTGATGCCTCCGAAGCCCTCGCCCGCCTTCCCGAAGTCAGCCGCTCCTCGAAACTCTCTATTCCCGCCGTCGATTTAGTTGAGCGTGAAATGGAAATGACCGCTGATTTTGGCGCGCGCATGATTGCCGCCTGCGAGCCGGACTATCCAGCCTATCTTGCCGCGCTAGATCCGCCCCCGCCCATCATCAGCGTAGCTGGGGACTTATCCCGCCTGCCCGAAGAGCGCCTTGCCGTAATCGGATCACGCAATGCCTCTGCTGTTGGACTGCGTTTTGCGGGGCAGATTTCGCGCGAGCTGGGACAAGCGGGCGTGGCGATCATCTCCGGCCTGGCGCGGGGCATTGACACGCAGGCCCATATGGCGGCGCTAGAGACGGGGACAGCCGCCGTTTTGGGCGGCGGCGTAGACCATGTTTATCCTGCGTCAAATGCAGCGCTTTATGACGACATTAAAGACCGCGGCGCAATCATTAGCGAAAGCCCCTTTGGGCACCGCGCCACGGCGCGCGACTTTCCCCGCCGTAACCGCATCATATCCGGCATGAGTAGCGGCGTGATTGTTATAGAAGCGGCGGAGCGCAGCGGGACGCTGATCACAGCGCGCTACGCCCTCGAACAAGGCCGCGAAGTTATGGCCGCGCCGGGTAGCCCGCTTGATCCGCGCACCAAGGGCTGTAACAGACTCATACGTCAAGGCGCGGCGCTTATCGAGACCGCCCAAGACATATTGGACATTCTAAGATCACTGCCGCCCATGGCCCTGCGCGAAGGTACAGACGATTACAATTCTGTGCCCTTTGATTGGAATGCCGCGCAAAATGATATCACCAAGGCGAAAGCACACATGCGCGGCCTGCTCTCTCCAACGCCCGCGCCCAGAGACGATCTTATCCGCATGTCCGGCCTGCCTGTGCCGATCGCGGCAGCGGCGCTACTGGAGCTAGAAATTGACGGAGAGGCTTTTGTAGAGCGCGACGGACGCACAAGTCTCGCGGTGTAATTAGTCTTGCGCGGCTTCGCGCGCGAGTTCAAGCACCCGCCCTAGAGGCGCAAGTCCACTTTTTTTCGCCATGCTTGCCATTTCCTCAAGCATATCAATAATGTATTCTCGCGCATATTCAGGTGAATATTGACCTGCTTCATCGCTCGGCTTTTTATGCGCCGCCCCGTCTGTATGTGATACCATAAATATTCCCCTATTGCGCCCGCGCCAATGCGGCGATAATTAATACACCTATATAGTGTATAATATATTATACTCGCAATAGGTTTCTTCAGCTATGCCAATGTGCAAAGCAGCGACTGCCCGTTGACATTATATTAGCGCTCCGTCAGGTATGCCGCCCATTGGGAAGCCCCCTTTTTACGCAATATTGGAATATCCACTTATGAATCTTGTCGTTGTTGAGTCCCCGGCGAAAGCCAAGACTATCGAAAAATATCTGGGTAAAGATTATAAAGTGCTGGCCAGTTTTGGTCATGTACGCGATCTCCCGTCGAAAGATGGTTCGGTTGATCCCGACGATGATTTTGCGATGAAGTGGAATGTCGACACGCGCGCCCGAACCCGTATCAAAGACATAGAGACGGCACTTAAAAACTCTGACCGCCTCATTCTCGCGACCGATCCGGATAGAGAAGGCGAAGCCATTAGCTGGCATCTGCTTGAAGTGCTCAACAAGAAAAAAGCGCTAAAGGGCAAAGACATTCAGCGCGTTGTCTTTAACGCCATCACGAAAAAATCTGTAACCGAAGCCATCGCCAATCCGCGTGAGTTGGACATGGAACTCGTTGAGGCCTATCTGGCGCGCCGCGCTTTGGATTATCTTGTGGGCTTTAATCTGTCGCCTGTCCTGTGGCGCAAACTTCCCGGCGCGCGCAGTGCGGGCCGCGTGCAATCCGTTTCGCTCCGTTTGATTTGTGAGCGCGAAACTGAAATCGAAGCTTTTGACCCTAAAGAATTTTGGTCAATTGATGCCGATATGGGCAGTGCAAAAGGCAAATTCTCTGCAAAGCTTACAACGCTTAACGGTGATAAGCTGGATAAATTCTCTATCGCAAGTCAGGCTGATGCCGATAGCGCGATGAAAACCATCAATGCCGCCAGCAATCTGGTTGTCGCCTCTGTTGTGGCCAAGCCGCTTAAGCGTAACCCGCCTGCGCCGTTCACCACATCAACCTTGCAGCAAGATGCCTCGCGCAAGCTCGGCTTTAGCGCCACGCGCACCATGCAAACCGCGCAAAAATTATATGAAGGCGTCAATATTGGCGGCGAAACCACGGGCCTAATTACCTATATGCGGACCGATGGCGTCTCAATGGTTGGCGAAGCCATCACCGAATGCCGCAACCAAATCGGCAGCGCCTATGGCCAAAGCTATCTTCCGGAAAAAGCGCGGGTCTATACATCCAAAGCTAAAAACGCCCAAGAGGCGCATGAGGCCATCCGCCCGACAGAGTTTTCCCGCTCCCCTGAAAGCTTGAAGCTTACGGGCGATATGGAGAAGCTTTACGCCCTGATTTATAAACGCGCCATGGCCAGCCAAATGGCGAGCGCGCAGCTCGAGCGCACAACAATTGAAATGACCGACGGCGCAAAATCCATCGGCCTACGCACCTCCGGCACAGTGGTGCGCTTTGACGGGTTTCTATCGCTCTATGAAGAGAGCAAACCGTCAACAGATGAAAAAGAGAGCGATGCCAAGCTTCCTGCCGTTAAAGAAGGCGACGCGCTGACGCTGGATAAAGCCAACCCAGAACAGCATTTCACGCAGCCGCCGCCGCGTTATTCCGAAGCCAGCCTTGTTAAAAAGATGGAAGAGCTTGGCATTGGCCGTCCGTCAACTTACGCCTCTATCCTGAAAGTTCTCCAAGATCGCGGCTATGTCCTCCTCGACAAACGCCGCTTCACGCCGGATGATAAAGGACGCCTCGTCACATCATTCCTTGAGAATTTCTTCCCGAAATATGTTCAATATGATTACACCGCGGATGTTGAAGAACGCCTTGATAAAGTCTCCGCCGGCGATCTGGACTGGAAAGTCATGCTGCGCGATTTCTGGACG
>CALKXN010000029.1 GCA_938003555.1 uncultured Robiginitomaculum sp.
GGGCTAAATCCGTCCAAAAACCAAGCATCTGCCGCGAAATCAAGGCGCTCTAACGCCTCACCAACGGGGTCATGGAGGAGGGTTAAGCGGATGCCATTATCAAAATAAATCGTATGCACGCCTTTGACGCGGTCTGGCCACGCCGCAATCAATTCGCGCACGCCGCGCGGCATATCATCCCAATCTTGATAAGCCCGTTCAAGCTGCGCCTGAGATAAAGGGAACCCTTCAACTGAAATAAAATTCAACCGCGCAGTTTGACTTGGGCGATGCTTGGCCCACATCTCGAGGGCCGCAAGAAAGTTCAATCCCGTGCCAAAACCCAATTCCGCAATGGTGAAATGGTCTCGTCCCTGCCAGCGCTCAGGCAGGCCGCAGCCGCGCAGATAAACATCGCGGCACTCGGCCAGTCCGCCATCAACGGAGAAATATATATCATCAAAAGCTGTGCTGGCCGGCGTGCCGGGGCGTGAGAAATCAAGTTGCGGCGGCGGCGTGGCGGTGAGCGGCACAAGCTCCGGCATTATTTTTTCGCGGCCTTTTTTGCCGCTTTGGCGGCTTTAGCTTCGCGCGCCTCTGCGCCGAAAAAGACGGAAATCAGCATCCCGATGACGCCCATGGTGATAAATATATCGGCGGGATTGAATATGAAATTAAATTTCAAACTGGAGAAATCAATGAAGTCGACGACTGCACCGTAACGGACGCGGTCAATGACATTGCCAATCGAACCGCCCAAAATAAGCGCAAAGGATAATGACGTCAGGCGGTCTTTGGTTTTCACCAATAGCCACACCAAACCGAGGGAGACAATAATGGCAAATGCCGCAAGGCCCCAACGTTTAAATTCACTCGCGCCGCCCAGCAGGCCCCAACTAATCCCGTAATTACAGGACAACGTGAAATCCATTAAGCCGCTCAATTCATGATTGACGTAGCGCGCCTTTGGCACGGCGCAATGCTCTAGCTTTGTCTCGTAATTAGCATGAAAGAATTTCAGGATTTCCCATTTTGCGAGCTGATCCAAAATCACGCAGACGATCGGGACAAGCCCAAGGTAAAACCACAGACTCCCCGCCTTACGCGGACTATCGATAAGCGTGCGAATGTTCATTATTTCGCGTCCCATTGCGCCACAGCCAGAGCATCACGCGGCGTAATATCTGCGCCGTCTTTGGCTTCGAAATATTTCCAGCTACGTTCACATTTTGTGTAGGCGGAGTTTTCTTTGAGCGACACAACTTTCAAATTTGAATAACTTTCTAGTTTAACCCCTGCCACGACTTTATTTTCTAGTGGCAAAACACACTCACTGATTACGCAGTAGTCTGCCATGCAATCTTTAGGATTCTTTAAATCCATATAATCAGAACTATCATAGTCCTCGCCAAGCATAGCAACTAAGCGTTCATGCAACTTTCCACTAATTTCAGCACTCACTGAAGCTTCTAAACTGGATCGAATTTCTTTACTCGCGCGCATCGGTTCGATTTGAGCATTTATATCATCACGTAGCCTACGGACTAAATCCATATTTATAGCTAACTCTGCATCTTCCCAACTCTCCGGCGTTTCGGGGAATTGCTCCATATGGACGCTGCCATCTTCGCTCGGGAAGCGCTGTTGCCAGACTTCTTCCATGGTGAAGCACAGGATGGGTGAGAGCCACAGCGTCAGGCGCTTAAAAATCGCGTCCATCACCGTGCGGCAAGCGCGGCGGCGCGTGGAGGATAGAGGGTCACAATAAAGCGCGTCTTTGCGAATATCGAAATAGAAGGCCGACAGATCAACGGTGCAGAAATTAAATAGCGTACTGAAAATCTTTTTATAATCATGATCTTTGATCGACGCTTTGACCACGCCGTCCAGTTCATGCAGGCGATGCAACACCCAGCGCTCCAGCGCAGGCATGTCACCGTAATCCACGGCGTCCGCCGCGTCATATCCATCCAGCGCGCCGATCATATAACGCAATGTATTACGCATTTTACGGTAAGCATCCGTGCTGGTTTGGATGATTTCTTTACCGATTTTGACTTCTTCGGTGAAATCAGAACTGGCCGCCCAGAGGCGCACAATTTCTGCGCCATATTGTTTATTTAAATCTTCAGGGCTGATGGTGTTGCCGAGGGATTTGGACATTTTATAGCCCTTCTCATCGACCACAAATCCATGGGTCAGCACGCCCTTATAAGGCGCTTCGCCGTAAATCGCGCAGCTCTGTAAAAGCGAGCTTTGGAACCAGCCGCGATGTTGGTCACTACCCTCAAGATAAAGGTCGGCGCGGTCCGGCAAATCATCACGTTCTTTGAGACAGAAGGCATGGGTACAGCCGCTATCAAACCAGACATCGAGAATATCACTAACCTTGACCCAGCCATCCGTATCGCCGTCCATGAGGTCGCCAATGTCGGCGTCAAACCATCCATCAACACCATGCTCTTTTACGGCCGCCAAGATGCGGCCGTTAATGACGTCTGCTTCGGGCAAGTCTGTATGCAAGCGGCCATCTTCGTGGACAATCAATGTGATCGGCACGCCCCAAGAGCGCTGCCGAGAGATGAGCCAATCGGGACGGTCATTGACCATCGCGCCAATGCGGTTACGTCCGCGATCCGGCCAGAATGTTGTCTTGGCAATCTGTTCATTCGCTTTATCGCGCAGGCCATGTGAGGTCATGGAGATAAACCATTGCGGCGTCGCGCGGCGAATAACGGGCGCTTTACTGCGCCAGCTATGCGCGTCGCGCAATGTCATAATTCCGCGCGACAGCAGGTTCCCGCACTCAACGAGCGCTTTAAGAACTTCGCCGTTCGCCTTACCATCTTGGCCGCGTTTTTTACCGCTTGTACGGATAACGTCGAGGCCTTCAAAACGGCTTGGCATCACATCGGTATAACACCCCTTATCGTCCATCGTATTGGGCACAGTCGGATCAATCCCGCGCGCCTCAAGCGCCTCGCGATTGGCAAACCAGACCATATAATCATCCTCACCATGGCTCGGCGCGGTATGGACAAAGCCCGTACCTGCTTCGGCAGTGACATGGTCACCCGCTAGGAGAGGAATTGCTCGGCCAAAATAACTTTTTTCTGGTGCAATCTTCTTTAAAGGGTGATCA
>CALKXN010000030.1 GCA_938003555.1 uncultured Robiginitomaculum sp.
CATCTTATTTTTGACAATTAATCTAACCGCTTTTTCAATAGCAGCGATTACAGGAATGCTTTACTCCATACCGCCCTATCTCCAGCCAGCCAACGATCGCTTGCCTGCCCTGTGAGATAAGGACATTTTGGTTGGCCGGAAGAGAGAAACGATCCAGTGAATCGTTTCGCCGACCGACCAAAATGCAAAGTCGGGGCAAAGCCACGTCCTTACAAATATAAATATAGGGCATGATTTGGAGGCAGGGATGTAGTTGTGTTAAATCCGATTAAGTCGTTGGAGTTACATAACTTTAAACTGAAGAGAGCGAGGATAAAGCCTGATTTAGATCGAATTAAGTGCGAGAAAATGAATGCCGCGCAATGTGCATAAAGAGTTGAACGCCTCAGAAGCGCTGAGTCCGTGCTTCATATGTGCGTATTTGAGGTTGTAAATATTCTGCTGTATTGGTATTAAATGGGAGGTGGTCACGGAGGCGTAATGTGATGAGTATTGGATTTAAGTTCAATTTTTTGACTTTATGGGTGGTGATTGCTGCTCTGATTTACGTCTTTTGTCCAACGCAGGCACATGCAAGCGAATGTTACATCCGAGCCGGCTATCAAACCTTTTGCGCCACTGGCGTTCACAGTTACGGCCCCCCTAACGGAGCCATTCAGCAGCCTGTAAATCATTACGATAATCGTAATGTAAACGTTAGCAATCTGCCGAACGCAAATGCAGAATATGGATATGCATTAGTCGGGCCTCGGCCTCAGCCAAACCTACAAATATATAATCAATATGACCAAGCTCCGTATTATTCACCTCCTTTGCAAACGCCGCCTATATACTCAAATCACTCGCCAGCGGCCCTTCATTTTCCAAGAATGAAGCCAGAGCTTAATGTGGGCTATTCTTACACAGAAATTAGAGGCACTTTGAGATTAATTGGGGGTTGTATTTACTTGCAACCCTCTGGGGCGGCCCACTCTGCCCCGCTTTATACAGTTGTCTGGCCGCCCTACACACAAGTGCGGCGCGCTGGAAACGATATAGTTATCACTGAAAACAAACTCGGACATTCCTACACAACGCTTAATGTTCCGACGGTGTTCACCGGAGGTTTAGGGCATACAGCGTTTAAGCCTGACCCCGCAATTCATCAACATAACAATATCAATCGGTGTCAGCCCTATCCGGTTGCTCTGGTTGGAAGATGGAATAGATACTGATTAAGCTTAAGTTGAATTATGATTGTAGAGATGCAATCTTAAATAACAATTATAGGTTGTATTTTATTTACTTTTGAGTTAGTCTTCATTGTTCACAATGGAGCATGTCCATGAATTTCAACGCTATTCATTTCAGTCTGATGGTTGGGTCATGCCGCATAATGTAAGCCATTAAATTTGGTCTTGCAGCACGTCGGGCTTGCCGCCTTTCTGGTGAAGGCTGGGCTTATGTTTCAGCTTTGTGAACGTGGTTCAAATCTCGAAAGGTCATTCTATGTATAAAATCAAATTGCTTGTTAGCGCCGCAGTGATTGCGCTGTGTTCTACATCCGCGCTCGCGCAAGACGCCGCGTCAGAGCAGCGCGCAATTGAAATATATCAGTCGTTATATCCTAATGTTTCTGCCGAAGACGCTGCCATTCGTGTCTCCGCCGATTTTTTAAATGAAATGCGAGATGTACAATCCTGTTTATCAGACAAGCCTGAATTTGCCGGAATGTATGTTAAGCATGAACCTCAGTATAAAGTTGTGACAAGGTTCACTAAAAAAGGAAATAAGACGCTTAAACAGTGCACGAAGAATAAATTGTTCAAGGCCGTGGGGGCAAATGCTTCATTGATAGACTTAAACGAAGGGGCTGACGCTGCGACCTCGGCTCTTGAAGGAAGCTATATCGATTTCGGGTTGAATGTTGATATCGAGAAGAACAAAGTTTTTGTTGAGGTAGAGAAAGACAATTTCGCTCTCGCTAAGAGCCTGCTCAAGGGTGAGGTTGACAACAAAGTCGTGAAAATCAAAGTCGGAGACTCCTTTCAAGCTGGGAGCTATGCATCCGTCGTAGCAGGGCTTCAAATTCAAGGATGTACCGCTGGGTTTAGCGTTGTAAACAATGTTGGTGTTCGGGGGATGTCAACAGCTGCGCATTGCGGGAATAGTCAAGCCGTAGCGGGAAGTCCGCAAGTGTTCCGAGGTGAAATCCTGTATGCGAACAATACTGACCTGCAGTGGCATAATAATCCCAATGATGTCTATTTACCGCGCGTTTTCAACCCTTTTACAGGCGGAGCGACATCGGTAAAGGGAGCGCAATATAGCGCTCCATTGGTCGCTAACTCCGTAATTGTTTGTAAGTTGGGGCCTGTTACAGGTGAGACATGCGGGACTTATAAAGGGTTTTTCCGGTGGACGAATGAATCCGGTATAGGTGTATTTCCAACGGTTGACTCAGGTTCCGGCGTAATGGGCGCACGGGGTGATAGCGGCGGCCCTGTCTATCACGTCAACAGTTCAGGTTTGATCGCATTTGGCGCTGTAGCAGGCGGAGATTTCGGGTCGGTTTTATATTATACGCCGCTTGAAGGTTATGATCAGCTTCAGCTACGGATTTTAACTGAATAGTATAAGCCCATATAGAATTTGGAACTGGGCAAATATTGATTTTGTCCAGTTCCAGTTCAGGCTCGATTCGGATTTTTAGGTTTCCTATGCAGGCTTCACTAACTCGCCGTATGGCTCCCGGGGAGCGCGGATAGCACTTCGATGACGCTGCGGATGAGCGGGATTTCGTGTTGCATGGCGCGGTAGCCGCGTTCAATCAGCTCGTCAGCTTTGGTAAATTCTAACATGCCGATATGGCCAACGCGCGGCGCGACAAAGACATCGGGCGGATCGCCGGCGAGGCGAGAGCGCGAAATGCGGTCCATAACGATATTCAGCGTTCCCATCATCACAGAACCCAGGCGCGGTTCTGCGCCGTCGCCATTGCCGCCGATCATAGAGCGAATAAGCAAGCGATCGGGGCGCATTTTATTGAGGCTACGCGAGGCCAGCTCAAATGGCTCGAAATCTGTTTCATCATCCGTTTTGATCTCGCTGCGGTCAAAATCAATTTCGTGATTTGTGCCAATCGGGCCAAAGGCGTCGCCATTTAGCGATACAGCAATAACAATATGCGCGCCAAGCGCGCGGCAGGCGGAAACGGGGACGGGGTTAACCAGCGCGCCGTCAATCATATAGCGGCCATCCACTTTAACAGGCTCAAATGCGCCGGGCAGGGCGTAGCTGGCGCGCAGGGCGGGAACCACGGGGCCATCTTGGAACCAGACTTCGTAGCCAGTGCGCAGGTCACAGGCGACAGCGGCAAATTTACGGTCCAGCTCTTCGATGCGCACATCACCCATATAATGATTTAGCACTTTGGCGAGGCGTTCTCCGCGCAGCAAACCTGCGCCGCCCCAGCGTATATCCAGATAAGACATCAAGCGTTTACGGTTCAACGCGCGCGCCCATGTTTCCATATTATCCAGATTGCCAGATAGATAGGCCGCGCCGACCAGCGCGCCAATTGACGTGCCCGTGATGATGTCGGGGCGAATGCCGGCCTCTATCAGGGCGCGCAGCGCGCCAATATGCGCCCAGCCGCGCGCGACGCCGCCGCCAAGCGCAATGCCGAGCGGCGGATGTTTACGTTCGCCGTCAATATGATCGGCATGAATTTCGGGCGTTCTGTGTAATCTCATATATGTGTCATAGGGCAGGCGAGCCTGAACGTAAAATGAATCCTCTTTTCATTTTACCTGAATTAAGGATATGCTTTCGCTAAAATTGAAAGGACATTTACATGGTGAAGACTACGCCGTTA
>CALKXN010000031.1 GCA_938003555.1 uncultured Robiginitomaculum sp.
GCTTTGGCTTGGGCATTGTCGGCAGAGCCGAGACGCTTGGCTTTGAGCCGCCTGATGGCGGGCGCTTAGGTTGTTCCCCCTCCATAAGAGCTGCAATTTCATCCCCAGTAAGGGTCTCATATTCCAGCAGCGCTTCCGCAAGGGCGTGCCATTGCTTCTTCTTCTTCTTGAGGATCGACAGCGCTGTTTGATGGGCGTCCATAATCAAGCGTTTGATTTCATTTTCAATCTTACTGGCCGTCTCAGGCGAGATAGATGAACCCCGACCAATACCAGGAACAAAGCTGTTTTGGTCTTTGTGATTATAAGCAATCGGGCCAATTTCATCAGACAGACCCCATTCGGTCACCATCGCCGTCGCAATGCGGGTCACCTGCTCAATATCAGAGCTGGCTCCGGATGTGACTTTGTCATAGCCAAATTTAAGTTCTTCAGCAGCGCGGCCACCCATAGCCATCGCCATGCGAGCAATCATTTCTTCGCGAGACTGGCTGATTTGGTCACGTTCCGGCAAATATTGAACCATACCGAGCGCGCGTCCGCGCGGGATAATTGTCGCTTTATGGATCGGCAAGCTGCCCGGCATATTCAGGCCGACAATGGCGTGACCGGCCTCGTGATAGGCCGTATTGGCTTTCTCTTCTTCGGTCATTGATAATGTGCGGCGCTCTGCCCCCATTAAAACTTTGTCGCGAGCATCATCAAATTCACGGGCCGTGACTTTGCGCTTATTTCGGCGCGCGGCCAATAATGCAGCTTCGTTAACGAGGTTGGCAAGATCCGCACCGGAGAAGCCGGGCGTGCCGCGCGCAACAACGCTGCTGTCCACATCTTTAGAGACAGGTACGTCGCGCATATGCACATTGAGGATTTTTTCACGCCCGGCAATATCAGGCAGTGGAACTTCGATCTGACGGTCAAAACGACCCGGACGCAGAAGCGCTTTGTCTAAAACATCAGGACGGTTGGTCGCTGCAATCAAGATAATACCGGCATTGCCCTCAAAGCCGTCCATCTCAACAAGCAGCTGGTTAAGTGTTTGCTCGCGCTCTTCATGACCGCCGGATGTTCCAACACCGCGATGACGGCCAACGGCGTCAATCTCATCAATAAAGATGATACATGGCGCGTTTTTCTTGGCCTGTTCAAACATGTCGCGAACGCGCGACGCGCCAACGCCGACAAACATTTCAACGAAGTCCGAACCTGAAATCGTAAAGAACGGAACGCCCGCCTCCCCTGCTACGGCGCGCGCCAGCAAGGTTTTACCTGTACCCGGAGGGCCAATCAGCAAGGCCCCTTTTGGAATTTTTGCGCCAAGACGCTGGAATTTCGTCGGGTCTTGGAGAAATTCAACAACCTCCGTCAAATCGGCTTTGGCCTCTTCAACGCCTGCCACATCATCAAATGTTTTACGACCACCCGATTCTTCAGTGAGCATTTTTGCGCGAGACTTCCCAAAGCCCATTGCGCCGCCGCGGCCACCGCCGCCGCCCTGCATATTGCGCATGAAATAAACGTAGATACCGACAAGCAATAGGATAGGTAAAATGCCGACGAGGATATTGGCAATCCAGCTCCCCGCTTTGGAGCTTTGTGTATAATCGATTTTGACGTCTTTATCTTTAAAACGGTCAGCAAATTCAAATCCGTTGATTTGGCGCGGTCCCGGCGCGCTGTACGTCTTTCCGTCATTGCCCTTGGCGCGATAGATATTTTCATCAACCAAAGTAATTGACTCAAGTTGCCCATCCTCAGCCATTTTCTCAATTTCTGCAAAGGTGACTTTGTCTGCTGAACCCGCATTCGTATTTTGCGTGGAAATCACCATGAATAAGGCTAGGCCGATAATCATCACCCAGATAGTAAGGTTACGTCTTTGCATGTTTCATGGCTCCGCTATTAGACCGTTCATTTCTTATTACGGCTCCCATATCATATGGGACGTTACCGCCCAAAGGAAACCCCACAACAGTGTATTAAATTGCCGCCACACTGTCGCACGACCTCTTATTATGCAGAGTCTGCGCCAGTTTCACTGCGTTTTTGATAAAGTCGTGAGAAAACAAGGCTACGCCATTTTATTTCTCCGCGCCCAATATGCGGCGCAGCGACGAGAACATCACCCTCAAACACTCCGAACACTGCGCGCCGCGCATGTGCGCTATACCGATGCAAGGCAGATCTCTCATCTCTGTCCAATTGCGCGCGCGCAGGCCATAATGGCGCGGCGCTCTGCCCCTTTATATTTGTTATCATCTCATAACGGCCATCAAAGACGGTCGGAATATGGGCCGTCAAAGGCACGGGTTTTTGATGAATCAGCCAGCGTCCCGTTTCCCGAGCAACGCCAAAGCCTTCACCAAGACGGTAAATAACGCAGCCGCCGAGGGTTTGAGAAACATAGCCGGGTTCTATCATTGCAGAGCGCAAGGCTCTAATGCGGGCCATATCTGCCATTTGCGGATGACCGGACACGCACATTAAGAGCCTCGCCGTAGCCAGCTCACTCAGATTTGCCTGTTTGAGGATGATCGCTGAACCGCAATCGGATAGGATAATGCTACTCAACTGCGTCTGCGCCTCGGCCCCCTCGCTGTCTCGGCGCGCGCGCATTTGCGCGCCTTCACTCAGGAGCGTATCGGCGAGAATAACATCAGAAGCCAAAGCCTGCCGCGCCTGAACGCGTAAATAATCTAGGTTCTCATTGGAAGGGTCATTATGCCAGATTTGTCCTGCGCCGCGGCACAAATCCCGAAGACTTTCGCGCGGCCAATCCAGTAAGGGGCGCAGTAAAGTGACATCACGTAATTGCGGCCAGACAGGCGCGTAGCTTTGCGCGCTCATTCCGGCCATAGCCCGCCAGCCGCCGCCGCACTGTTTGCGCATCCATAATGTCTCCGCTTGATCATCGCGGCTATGCGCCACTAAGAGCGAGCCAATGCCCTGCGCCCGGCAAAACTCTCCCATAAGCCCGTAACGCGCTTTACGCGCAGCGTCCTGCACGCCAGATTTTATCTGTCCGTGGTGCCAATAAAATCGCTGCGCGATTGCGCCGAGTGTTGCGGCTTGGCGAGCAGCCTTCGCGATTTGCTCCGCGCTACCCTCTTGCAAGGCATGATCAACGCTCAGCGCATAGACTGGGCGAGCGCCTGCATGGCGTAATGTTAAAATTAGAAGCGCCAGACTATCCCCGCCGCCGGAAAAGGCGACGGCAATCGGAGATGCAGGATTAGGATAAGCCGCCTTGAGCCACGCGGCAAATTGGGCTTCGCTCAACGCCTAACAGCCTGCGCGGGCGCGCTCTGTTCGAACTTTGGCTTTAACGGTGGCATCAACATCAGGATATTCCACCGCAAATGTATCAAGGGCCTGACATGCCCCATCTGTGTTTTCCATACCGCGCAAAGCCCCGGCCAATCCGAGCAAGGCCCGCGGGGCATATTGGCCCTGCGAATTAGTTTTCATGGATTTGATATAAGCCTCTGAGGCTTCAGGGAATCCATTACGCACCAGATAGCTTTCACCCAGCCAGTAATAGGCATCAGCAATGTCCGCCGCAGCCGGGTTAAGGTCAATATATTGCTGAAAGGCCAGCTGCGCTCCGCCGAAATCTCCGGCGAGTAATTTGTCTTGGCCAATCGTCATAAGTTCCGACATCTGCATCACGCTACTGCCCATTTGACCGGGGGACGCAACACTGGGTGGATCAAATGCGTCTTGAACAGGCGGCATAACATCCGTTGAGGGCGTCGGCGCATTTCGCGCGGCAATATCTACAGCATCTAAATGCTGTTTCATACGATCTTCAACCGCCTGATAAGCTTCAAGCTTTGCCGACATCGCTTTAACATCTTTGCGCAGCGCATCGCGTTCATAGCGAAGTTGCTCAATTTCGCCTTGCTGCGCGCGTTGTTGCGCTTCAAGTTCATCCATACGGCGCAGCAAACGCTCTGCCGCGGGGTCACCCGTTAAAAACCGGTTCTCAAGCGTGTAGACACGCTGCTCCAGCTCGGCATCCTTGGCCAGCATTTCTTTTTTACTTTGCGCCGTCGCCGGAAGAGCGGCGAGCAAGATCACAAATATTGTCAATAAAATACGCATGGTGGGATTATGCCGCCGATCAGCTATTCGTGCCAGAGATAATCGCAGTGTGACCGTTACGGTTCAAACTATGCGCCTCTTCAGTGGAGCGGCCATCAATCGGGCGCTCTTTGCCATATGATACAGTCGTGACGCGGTTCGGATCTATGCCTTGGCTTACGAGGAAATCTTTCACGGCTTCGGCGCGGCGAGCGCCAAGGGCGAGATTATATTCACGCGTTCCGCGCTCATCGGCATGCCCGCCAATAACAACAATTGTCGCTGGATAGGATTGAAGCCACTGGGACTGCGCGCGCAACACGGTCATGGCCTGCGCGCTAAGAGTCGCTTCGTTATAACCAAAGAAGACGCGGTCACCTGCATTCACCGAAAAATCCTCAATTGAGCCGGGAATTGGCCCCATCTCAATAGGCGGCGCCATTTCCATTTGTTGTGGCATTGGCGGTGTATATTGAGCAACGGGCGGTGGCGGCGAAGGCGCAATATTACGGGGGGCTTCCACTGGCTTTTCCATCTGGGTAATTTGCGCAGGCACTTCGTCGGGTTTGGTCGCACAGCCCGTTGTGAGCAATGTCGCACTGCTTAGGGCCACAAGGGAAAGATATTTGTAATTCATAACGCGCCTCCAAAATTGCAAACCCAAACAGTCGGGCCTGTCTCTCTTCTACTTTATCTTATTCCTAATGCGATATGCCGTCAAAATCAGGCAGGATTGGGGCATTAAGATTACGTCTATTTTAGGGTCGGGCCCCATGCAGGGTCAGATGCTGACCCGCCTGTCTCCACTTTGCGTAGATTTCGACCCGTTAAATCAACAGACCACACATAAGGTTGCCCCCCGCGGGTTTCTCGCGTGAAGAGCAAAACCCGTCCATTTGGGGACCATGTGGGGCCTTCATCAAGATAGCTCCCAGTCAATAAGCGTTCATTGCTGCCATCAACATCCATAACGCCTATATGAAATTTTCCACCCTCAGATTTTGTAAAGGCAATTTTATCACCGCGCGGAGACCATGACGGCGCAGTATAACGTCCGCTGCCAAAGCTAATGCGTTTTACGCCGCTACCATCTGCATTCATAACATAAATCTGCGGCTTACCCCCCCGCGAGGAATTGAATACAATTTTGCGCCCGTCCGGTGAATAACTTGGTGAGGTATCAATGCCGGGTGACTTTGTTAGGGCCTTTAATTTACCCGAGGCGGCATTATAGGAAAACACGTCACTATTGCCGCGCACCATGCGCGTCATTAGAAGGTTTTTACCATCCGGCGAAAATTGCGGAGATGTCGTCATTCCATCAAAACGGCCCAAACGCTCCCGGTTACCCGTGGCAATGTCCATCAAGAATACTTCGGGGCGACCTGTCTCATAGGACAGAAAGGCGATGCGCTGTTTATTTGGGTGAAAGCGCGGCGTTAAAACAAGATCAGAACCGCCGACCAAATAAATTTGATTTGCGCCGTCTTGATCCATAATGGCTAATCGCTTGCGGCGCTCTGTTTTCGGCCCATCCTCAGAGATATAAACAATACGGCTATCAAAATAACCCTTCTCTCCGGTTAGCGCATTATAAATGCGATCAGAGATTTTATGCGCGATGCGGCGCCAATTCTCTTTCGGTGTACGTAGACGCGCAGCATCAAGCTGTCGGTTCCCAAAGACGTCCCACAACCGGTATTCAACAGTGATTGTATTGGCGTCCTGCTCGACGACGCGGCCGGACACGAGCACCTCTGCGTCGATCACACGCCAGCTTTGCCAGACAGGTTCAAAATCAAGGCTGGTCTGCGTTTCGACAAATGCGCTGCGATTAAGCGGTTCAAACAGGCCGGAGCGTTCTAAATCTGCGCTAATGACATCAGCAATGTCTTTATTATAGGGCGACGCCCCTGCGCCCTGACGAAGAAATTCGGGGATAGCGATACGCGTCGGCTCTATTTCACTTTTCGTAATATCAATAGAAATTTGCGCGGAGGCGCTAGAGTTGATCGCAACTGACAGCGCAAGAATACAGGCAAAGAGGAACGTACGGATCATAATAAACTCTTAGGTCGGCACGGATGAAGGTGCATTTTTAGGATAAAATGTCAGGGTCATAGACTGCCATTTGGCATATTGATCATAAGGCAGAAATTCGAATGTCTCGGCCTTATTCACAGCGCGAATCGCACTATTGGCCGCACTATTGTAAAATGGGTCACTCGCCGCCTTGGAGGCGCTGTCTTTAGAGAGTCGAGCAGAGGTCACACGGCCCTCACTTGATAAATCAACCACGACTGTCACGACGAGGCTTTCCATGTCGGGCGCGCCCGCAGGGATTTGCCATTGATTATAAACACGGCGCATGACGGCGTCTTCATAGCTGGTGGAGAGTTCCCCTTCGCGCGCGGCCATATCTATTTGTTCACGGTTTTTTTCTGATTGCGTTCGGCTTAGACCGCTCTCATTATTCTCGGCATAGTCCTGCGTCGTCGACTGTGTCAGGCCAAATAAATCTTCGAGTGAGGCGGGCTTTTTTGGCTTAGCTGTCACATTCTCTTCAACTGCCGCTGTTACAGTTTCCGTTACGGTTTCAGTTTCAGTATTTAATTCGGACGTTGTGAAGGGTTTAGGCGAGTCAGACTCCGCGACTACAGGCGCAATCTTGGCAAGCTCCGGGGGGGCATCGTCAACACCCACGTCAGGCTCTACATTCTGAACAGGTGGCGCCTCTTCAATGGGCTCTTCTTCAATGGGCGCCTCTTCAATGGGCGCCTCTTCAATGGGCTCTGGCGCATCAGGTTTTGGCGTAGGAACAGGCGCGGGGCGCGGGGCGCTACTGATATCGGAGATATTAACAATCTCGACAGGGATAATGCGTAGCTCATCTTTGACGACCACCTCTCCGCCCCAATGCAGCGCAGTGCCGCCGATAAAAGCGACATGAAGCACAACAGAGATGGGCAGGCCCAATTTCATAATTTACTTATCGACCGGATCTGTGACCAAATTAAGGTTAGAAAATCCAGCCGAATTTATGCGCGCCATAACTTTCATGACATTGCCATAATCCGCACCTTCGTCGCCGCGCAGATAGATACGTTCCTCATAGCCATTTTCAGCAATCGCCGTAAGGCGCGGCACAAGGCTATCCAGCGTGACTTCGCTATCCATGATGAAGACGCGGCCTTCGCGGTCCACGCTAATGGTCAGCGGGTCAGATTGTGTCGGCAGGGCTTTGGCGTCCGTTTTCGGCAATTCAATATTAACACCGGACACTAATACAGAAGCGCTGATCATAAAGACGATCAGCAAGACCAGCATCACATCGACCAGCGGCGTGACGTTAATCTCGCTCATTGGCGCGCTGCGCCGCCGCGAGCCCCGCCCGCCGCGATTATTTCCGCTCATCATGGCCATTAAAGCGAACCGCCTTTGGCGAGTTTACGTGACAAGATAGCGGAGAGCTCATCCGTGTAACCCTCAAGACGCCCGGCGTAGCGGTTTACGTCACCTGTAAATTTATTGTAGAATATTACGGCAGGGATAGCGGCGATAAGGCCCAAAGCTGTCGCGAATAAAGCCTCAGCAATGCCGGGCAAAATCACGATCAAGTCTGTGCTGCCTGCGGTGTAAATTGCGCGAAATGTTGTCATAATTCCCCAAACCGTACCCAGAAGCCCGATAAAGGGCGAGGCCGAGCCAATCGTGGCCAATATGCCCAAGCCGCTTTCGGCTTTGGTCAACTCGCGGTTCACGACCAAATTCATCACGCGATCAAGGCGTCCGCGCGTCCCTTGGAGGTCATTATCAACGCGTCCGCTCTGTCCGCGGCTTTCTTTCCATTCACGCATAGCAGCGGCAAAGACACGGCCCATTGGATCGCGCGTTTCGCCGGATAGGCCTGCGTCTAATTCCTCAAGCGTGCGCCCGCTCCAAAATGTTTCTTCGAAATCTGCGGCGCGTTTTTTGAGCATACGAAAGGCGATGAATTTGTCGACAATGATAATCCAAGACCAAAGAGACGCCAGCACAAGCGAGATCATCACCAATTTGACGACAATATCCGCCTTCATAAACAATCCAGGAATTGAGAACTCAGTGGCAACAGGCTTGAGCGCACTTGTCTCAACCTGCATTATCGGCAAAATCACATCCCACATTAGCAAGGCTACATCGCTCATCATTATTTCCTGTATCACGGGCACAGCGCAGCTCTGCCGAATCAAACCTATGTATTCAATATGACGTTTTAAGCCCGACAGCGCGAGCAAAGCCAGTGAACATGCCGTAAGATAGGAGCGGTAAGAAAGAGTTAACTATGTGCCAAAATTCCGCGAAAGCGGGCCCGTTATCCGCTTTTCACTGTCAGGAGAAATCCAAATTTTACCTAACCACATTCATTTGACTTGAATGTCATTGCAAAACTAAATTGAAAATATATTCAAAATTTCTTCGGGAATCCTTACGGGTCTACCTGTTGTTTTATTCACCAAAACCCAAGTTGTTTTTGCAATCGCGTTTGGTTTTTTCGCTTGGGTTCTTCTCATTTCCACAAACCGATCGAAACGGGCTCCTCTATTGGATCCCAGCCACGTACGAATTTCCACTTTATCGTCCACATAGAGTTGATCGTGATAATCGATCTCATGGCGTGAACACACCCAAATGTATTGGAGTTGCAAATTTTGCGGCGCCACAGCTTGCCAATGTTCCGTCGCGGCCTCTTGAACCCAATTTAGGTAGACGACATTATTCACATGGCCCAATTCATCAATTTCTGACGCGTGAACTGTTCTAAAAGTCACGCGCGCCTCAACATCAGGCTCCGTCATGTCACGTTTCAATTCATACCCTCCCTTTGGGAATTTCATATATTTATGACGCCCGCGCCATACAAACCTGAATTTTAAGCCCTAACCACAACGACATAGGAAAATCGGCCCTTCCCTTTGGGGGGATTGAGGGCCCAAGCTGTTGAGCTTACGAAGATCTCGTTTCCTTGGAGTTACCGCGCGCGGCGCAATTTATTTAACGCATCCGTAGACTATTACAACTTTTAGCCTAAGTGTTTATAAAACGGACGTGTCATTGCGGGCACACCTCAGATAGGACGAGAGCAATGGATATAGAAAAATCAAAACACCTACCGGCTAATACGTCCACAATATTAGGGAGTTTTGAAGGACGGGTTCACCTATATCAGCTTCATATTTTTTATGAGGATACTGACTTTAGCGGAGTTGTATACCATGCAAACTATTTAAGGTTCTTTGAGAGAGCCCGTTCTAGCTTTCTAAACTTACTCGGCATCAGACACGCCGATCTTTGGGAACAATACAAGCTGGCCTTTACAATAAGGTCTATAACTCTAGATTATCTCAAGTCTGCACAA
>CALKXN010000032.1 GCA_938003555.1 uncultured Robiginitomaculum sp.
ATGCTGCAGGTTTATGACCGCGTGTTGATTTCAAAGTCTATGAGTACGCTTGTCGTTTTATCCATTTTGATGGTTGGCTTGTATGTCGTCATGGGTCTTTTGGATATGGTGCGGTCTCGCATTTTGGTGCGAATTGGTAACCAACTGCAAGAAGATCTAAGCGGGCGTACATTTGGAATCTGGATGCGCCAAGGGGCTTATGGCGAAATGGGTGCGCGTAATCGCCCTCTTGATGACCTTGGCTCGTTAAAATCATTCCTATCCGGGCCTGCGCCGGGTGCAATTTTTGACATTCCGTGGGCCCCGGTTTTTATTGCCGTGATTTGGTACCTGCACTGGACGCTTGGCGTTATGGCGCTGATCGGGTCAATCATTATGTTTATCATCGCCTTGATGAATGAATTGTCGACGAAGGACACGCTTAATCAATCTCGTGGCCATACGATGCAAAGTCGTCAAATTGCAGATAGCTCACACCGTCAGTCTGACAGCATTACAGCTATGGGTATGGAGAAGAATGTCCTTCGGCGTTGGAATACGGCGAATGACGAGGCGGGTAAATTGTTTACGCGCGGCTCTGACCGTGCAGGAAGTTTTGCCGCATCGACTAAAGCTTTTCGCATGGCGCTTCAATCCGGCGTTTTGGGGGCGGGCTGCGGTCTTGCGGTTATCGGAATTATTACGCCGGGCGGCATGATCGCCGCGTCGATTATTATGGGACGCGCCCTTGCGCCGATCCAAATGGCGCTCGGGCAGTGGAAGTCTGTTGTCGCCGCGCGCGCTGCGCTTGAGCGCCTTGAAACATTTTTCAAAGCTGTACCCAAAGAAACCGAAGCTTTGCAGCTTCCTGAACCCACGGGGCAGCTTTCTGTTGAGCATGCTTTTGCCGCTGTTCCGGGCGGACGTACAGCTGTTTTACGCGACATTAATTTTGCGCTTAAACCCGGGCAGGGGCTCGGCGTTATTGGGCCAAGCGCATCGGGCAAATCAACATTGGCACGTTTGCTGGTGGGCGTATGGATGCCTGCACGCGGCAGCGTACGTCTTGACGGGGCGACATTTGATCAATGGAATCGCGATGATTTGGGAAAGCATATTGGCTATCTTCCTCAAGACGTGGCGCTTTTGGACGGCACGATTGCGGAAAATATTGCACGGTTTAACCCGGAAATTGATGATCAAGCCGTTGTTAAAGCCGCAGAGCGTGCCAGCGTTCATAATATGATTTTGCAGCTTCCTGACGGATATAAGACGCTCGTAGGTAATGGCGGCGTTGTATTGTCCGGCGGACAAGTGCAGCGCATTGCTTTGGCGCGCGCGCTTTATGGTGACCCGTCATTGCTTGTACTGGATGAGCCGAATGCGAATTTGGACTCCGAAGGGGATGAAGCGCTGACGAAGGCCATATTAGGCTCGCGCGAGCGCGGCAATACAGTCATCGTCATGACCCATCGCCAAAGCGCGATTGTTGCTGTTGATATGTTGCTCGCGCTCAAAGATGGGCACCAAGTTGATTTTGGGCCAAAGGCAAAAGTGCTTGAGACAATTACAGGTAAACCTCCCGGGCCTCGCCCTGTGCCCAATGCGCCAGCCACTCCGAAAGCGCCGCCCTCCGGCGCGCCGCTTAAGCTTAATTCGCCCGATACGGCGGGGCAGGTGACGGCGCCAAAGCCGAATGTCAAACCAAACACCCCGCGTTCAATCACGAGCGGCGGGCCCGCAGCGTCCATGGGCTTCTCTGGCGCAACGGGCCGTAGCGGCAAGACGCCGAATCCAAAGAAAGACAGCTAGGATGAATATGATGCTGTCAGGCTCCCCGCAGCCCCAAGAAGATCAAAACAGCGCGCCGCAAGGCGCTGCGCGTCAATCTAACAAGATGCCATTTGATCGCTATGTCAAAGTCGGTTTTCTAATCGTCTTTTTACTTTTTGTCTGCGGGTTTTTATGGGCGGTCTTCGCTAAAATCCAAGGCGCGGTCATTGCGCCGGGTAGTATTGTTGTCGAAGGCAAGCCCAAGGTTATCCAGCATTTAGATGGCGGTATTGTCGGCGAAATCTTTGTCACAGATGGCGACAGAGTTGATGCGGGTGAATTGCTTATGCGCCTTGACCAGACCGCCTTGGCGGCAAATAGTTCTTTGCTCAAGAACCGCTCAATTGAAGCGCAGGCCTTGCGCGTCCGTTTAGTTGCTGAGCGCGATGATGAAACTGAAATTGACTGGGACGCGGCATTTCCGGTGGAAGAGCGCGACATTGTCGTTGAAAAAGCGATCTCAGATCAAAATGAATTATTTCTCACGCGCCGCCGCGGGTATCTGGGGCAAATTGATCAACTCCAACAGCGCATCGCGCAGGCCCGAGATCAAATTAACGGATATGAAGCCCGAATGGTCACGCTGTATGATCAGGCCGGATTGGTCAATGATGAAGCCAATGCATTTCGTGAGCTTAACCGCCGCGGGCAAGGCTATAAAATTCGAATTAACCAGCTAGAGCGAGAATTTGCGCGCCTGCAGGGGGAAACCAATACATCGAAATCGGAAATTGCTCGCATTAAAAACCTCATCGGAGAGACTCGGATTGAGATATTACAGGTCAAACGCGCCCGTCAGGAACAAGTGCTGACAGAGCTCCGCCAAACAGAAAGTATTGAGTCTGATTTATATGAGCAATTGATTACCGCCGATGATCAAACGCGGCGCATCGATATTGTCTCGCCTGTTGACGGCCTTGTTCATAATATGGCGATTACCACGATTGGCGGGGTTGTCACGCCGGCCAATCCGATTATGGAAATCATTCCCATCAATGATCGGTTGATTGTCGAGTCCCAAGTCGAACCTATTTATATTGACCAAATATATATCGGCCAGCCTACGACAGTGCGTCTGTCCGCCTTTAATCAACGCACAACACCGGAGCTTAATGGCATTGTTATAAATATTTCGGCCAATACGGTTACCGACCAAGCCACAGGCTTTTCATATTATGTTGTTCGCGTTGAGATTCCGC
>CALKXN010000033.1 GCA_938003555.1 uncultured Robiginitomaculum sp.
GGCTAATTCCTGTTTTACGCGCTGGGCAAGTTCGAGGAGCGTGAAGGGTTTAGGAAGGAAGGTGATATCGGGATGTTCGGAGAGAATTTCTGAGAACTCTTCTTCGGCATATCCCGAGATAAAGACGATCTTGGCGTCACCGAGGAGCGGACGGCCTTTGCGCAATAATGTCGGGCCATCCATAGCGGGCATGACGACATCGGACACCATGAGGTCGAAGCTGTACTCTCCGTCTTCGAGGATTTCATACGCTTCTTCACCGTCTCCGGCTTCGATGACTGTATAGCCGCGTTTGCGTAGGGTCTTTGCGGCGATTGTGCGGACATTTTCTTCATCTTCAACAAAGAGGATCGTGCCGGATCCAGCCAAGTCCGACGGCTTTTCTGAGGCAGCTTTGGCGGCGGGGGTGATCACGGCAGACGGCTTTTCGGTGGTCGTTGGCAAATAGATCGAGAAAGTTGTGCCTTCGCCAACTGTACTGTCTACGGTGAGGTGCCCGCCCGATTGTTCAACAATGCCGTAAACCGTGGCAAGGCCAAGACCCGTGCCCTTGCCTTGTTCTTTGGTCGTGAAAAACGGTTCAAATATTTTCTCTTGAAGCTCTTTACTCATGCCTGTGCCGTTATCGGTCACATCGATACGCACGAAGCGTTTCTCATGCGGCGTTTCTATGCCGCGCACGGAAAGCTCGTCGCCGCCCGCCTCTTGTGTGGAGATGGTGATTTGTCCGTCGCTTTTGCCCTCGAGCGCGTCGCGGGCATTCACGCATAAATTGACCATGACGGTTTCAATCTGCGTGCTGTCGACTTTAATTGACGGAAGCCCGCGGCCATGACGCATATCCAGCTTGACCCGTTCGGCCATCACTTGGCGCAGCAAGATGAACATATCCGATAGGGTGTCGGTGACATCCAGAACTTCGGTGCGAAGCGTCTGTTTGCGCGAGAAGGCCAGCAGTTTTTTCACAAGCCCAGCCGCGCGCGTGACGGTCGAATTGATCTTTTGAAGCTCAGGGTAAGAGGGGTCGCCGACAGGGTGACGGCCCAGAAGCTCATCTGTATTGAGGCGTATGGCCGTCAGAAGATTGTTAAAGTCATGGGCGACGCCGCCCGCAAGCTGTCCAACGGCCTGCATTTTGCGGCTCTGGACAAGCTGGCTCTCAAGCTCTTTACGGGCGCTGACATCAATTAAATAGGCGGTCATCTGTCCGTTTTCATCACCAAAATAGACATGGACAGGGCGAGAGGAGCGGCCTGCGAGATTGGCTTCGTAAAACTGTGTGTTGCTGGGTTTGAAATCTGTGCTTAAAAAATGCGGTTTAGACTCGGAAGTGTCAAATAAGGTCGCGAATTTATCACCCACTTGTAATTTGCCATCATTCATTCCGGCCATAGCGGAGTTAAATTCAGAAACACTGGCTTTGGCAATCGTATCACCAAGCAGTCCGGCAATGCCAAAGGGGGCGCCGCTTTTGGCATTCGCGGAGAGTTTTGTTGCGGCCATTTGAGCCTTGCTTGCCGCAGAATTATCCGCCGGGATGGGCGCGGTGGCGGCAGGGCTGGCGGAATGGCCGTAAACGGCAACGCTGGCATAGATGTCCCCATTATCCAGCGTCGCCCATGTCCCGGTCATAACGGCGGGCGTCACAAGGCCTTTACGGGTAATGAGGCGGGTGTCATTTCGCACAATGCGGCCAACCGTCTTGGGGCTATCGAGCAGGCTTCCGGGGTTCTCTATGAACTCTCCCATAAGCTCCGGCATTTGGGTGTCTTTAATCCCCAGCCAGCGGCGCAGAACGGGATTGATCGCCAAAACGGCGCCATCCGGCGTGACCGAGAATAAGCCTACAGGCGCATGTGTCAGCGCTTCAATATTTGAAGAATCGGATTGTGTGACGTCGCTCACTTGCCATAATTGCCCGTTTCTTAGTCCGGACACGCGCACTCTAAACCTGCGCAGCTCGCCTTCTGGAGTCATCGAGTCGATAAATTCTTCGGCGCTTTCATGTTCGTGGCGTGTGTGGTGGAGGCGAAAAATAATCGCGCTGGCGGCTTTGACCTTCGTTCCAAACAGGCGGTCAACAGTGGGAGGGGAGTCTGACAGTCCTGTTGCCGCCATCTCCTTGGCCAGGTCCATATAGGCAGGGTTGGCATAAATCGGCTTGCCGTCCTGCGTGATCATGCTGGGCTCGGGTATTTTCTCTAAAGCGCTTGAAATTAAGGTGTCATCATTCTTGTCGCCGCTCTGCGTGCTCTGGGCTAAGGGACGCGCAATAGATAGGCTAAATATCGTGATTAAAGCCGTCAGGCCCACGCCGATGAGAAGAAGAAAGGCTGGCCATCCCAAAGCCGGAGCGTTCATTGCTGCCGCGACGCCTGCGCCCACGGCCACTACTGCGCAGATCCACATTAAATAGGAGGGGCGGGGACGTGATGTCGTATCGTAATCTTGGTCGTTCTTCATGACGTAATGATGTGCCCTCTATCTGCAAAGGCAGACGTAATATGATTCGTCATAGTCGCGCTGTTCGAATTATTGGCAAGAGCCAAGATGGCCCTTTGCACGGTAATATGTACGAATTGGGGCAGATGGTGTGAATATT
>CALKXN010000034.1 GCA_938003555.1 uncultured Robiginitomaculum sp.
GTCTGCGCAAAATTACAGCGCGCTGTGGTCGTCTGTGCGCGGGCCGCCGCGCGCGCGCGCGCTAAATGACGGTTCACCTGCGCGACCATTGTATCTGTTTGCTTGCTCACGCTTGCCGCTAATTCCGGATCTTTGGCCGCTGCGTCATTTTGCAATACGGCCAGCGGCGTTTTAAGCGCATGTGCCAAATTGGAGACATGGGTGCGGGCGCGCTCAACAATATCGCGATTATGGGAGATCAGTGAATTTAGCTCAATCGCCAGCGGCGCAATTTCTTTAGGATATTGTCCCAGCACTTCAGATTGTCGCCCTTCGCGCACATCTGCAACCCGTTTCGTCAAATCGAAAAGCGGCTGTAAACCCAATCGCACTTGCAGGATAATTGCCCCGATCAAGCCCAGCGTCAGCAGAGCAACAAGCGTAATCGCTGTTGCCGCGAATCGCCGAACAGCAGCCTTGGCAGGGCCTTGGTCAATGCCCGCCACCATAATGACGGGGCGATCCATATTTGGCAAAATTATTGAGCGGGCGACAACACGCAGGCTCTCTTTATCAGGCCCCTGTGCTGAGCTTCGCAGCTCGAGTCCGGGTTCAGATAATAATCGCGAAACAGCACTATCTGATAATGTGATCGTTTCCCCATATAATGAGCGGGAGCGAATTTCAGTTTTTAGCTCATCCGCCCCGCTCTCACGCGACAAAATTTCCCAATACATGCCGGACAAAGCGCGCTGAAACCGCGGGTCCAGCGGTTCTCGGTTTAGCTCAATAATCGCATCGCCATTACTTTGCGCAATCGTATCAGCATGCGCGGACAGCGATGTAACCGTCTCCACCAAGGGTTCTTCGATAATTTGGTAGGTAGAGTTTTGATACAGCCACGACAGCGCAAAAGCGGTCAGCGCAAGAAGCGGCAAAGCCCAGAGCGCAGCCGCGCGGACAAGCCGCCCCACAAGAGAGCGCGTGACCTCAGCCTGACTGAGCGTCTTACGAAGGTCAGCCCCGTCTTGAACAGTCTCCACCTTACGCGGAGCTATTGTCACGCAGACTTATCTTCTAATTTTGGCTGTTCCGGCTTGCCCTCTTCGGGATTGATCAGGCGATAGCCAAGGCCGCGCACCGTCTCGATCCGCTCAACGCCGATTTTTTTGCGCAGACGGCCAACAAAAACTTCAATCGTATTGCTGTCGCGGTCAAAGTCTTGATCATAAATATGCTCAACAAGTTCCGTACGCGAAATCACGCGGCCCTGATGCAAAGACATATAATTTAAAAGACGAAATTCATGACTGGTCAGCTTAACAGGAACGCCGTCAACAAAGGCACGCGCGGCACGCGTATCTACGGTCAGGCCTCCAATTTCAATTGTATCCGTGCTGTGTCCGGCAGAGCGGCGCATCAAAGCGCGCACACGCGCCAGCAGCTCTTCGGTATGAAAGGGTTTGGTCAGATAATCATCAGCGCCAGCATCAAAGCCGGACACTTTCTCACTCCACTGATCGCGGGCCGTCAAAATTAGAACCGGAAATGTTTTACCATCGGCGCGCCATTTTTGCAGAATAGAAATCCCGTCAATTGTGGGCAGGCCTAAATCCAAAATGACCGCGTCATAAGGCTCTGTATCGCCTAAAAAATGACCTTCTTCACCGTCATTAGCTTGATCAACGGCATATCCCGTATTCTTAAGCGCTTCGACGACTTGGCGACATAAATCGGAATCATCCTCGACAATTAAAACTCTCATGACATGCGCCCTTTCAGTGGTGTCCTCTATCGGTGGATATGGGGGGAATCGTTACGTTTGGCAATGCACTTAAGATTTGACGATTTGATACTTACCTGTGCGTGCATCAACGTAAACTTCGATTCGGCGACCATCATTGACTAACCAGACGCGATAGCCTTGGCCGTCAATGCGAAGGTCAAGATATTTGCTTCCCGGAACTGCATTCATCGCAATTGATTTCGCTTGGCTTGGCGACACATTATTTTGCGCCACTTGGCGGATATCATAACGGCGACCATCACGGCTTTGGCGCTGCGCTTGCGGTGGGTTGATGTTGCGCTGCAACGTGTAATCCGTTGAGAACGGCGCGCTTTGTGCAGATATCGCCACAGGCGCAGCAATAGCCAGCGCAGCCGCGCAGGTCAGGGCCAAAATCGCCTTGTGAATCAGCTTATGTAATCGCAATATGGTCATAGGATCATTCCATAGCCAATTGCGCTGAACGCAAGCTGAATGTTTCGTTAGAAAGGGTTACTGAGCGGGGCTTGATTATGCAGCAGAATCGCTAATTTAGCCCGCTTCAACGCCATATAAAGACGACAACTCCGTCAAATCTTCGGGCAATTCGATCATTAATTTCACGAGCAAGTCACCCGTCTTCACGCCTTTGCCCTTTAAGCGCAGGGTTTTGCCTGAGCTTGTCCCTGCCGGAACGCTCAACTTAACCGCGCCAGTTGGTGTTAGGACTTCGGTTTTACCGCCTAAAACAGCCGTTTGAAGCGGGATATTGTGATCGAGGCGAATATCTTGGCCTTCGCGGCGGAAATATTTGTGGGGGCGCACAGTGATCTCGACCTTGGCGTCTCCAGCGGGGCCGCCATTTTGACCGGGCTGTCCCTTGCCGCGCAGACGCAATTTCGCCCCATCATCGGTGCCTTCGGGAATTTTGATATTGAGCTTTTGACCATTACCCATGGTCACGGATTTGCTTGCGCCGGTCACGGCCTCTAGAAAATCGATGGTCAGCTTGTAACGAATATCCGCGCCCTTTTTCGGGCGCAGCCGCGCGCCGCCGCGCTGCCCGCCCATTTGCATCCCAAAGAGCGAGCCAAAAATATCATTCATATCGTCAAAGCCTTGGCCTTGAAATCCGCCTGCCGAGCGGTGTTGTCCGCCGCGACCGCCAAAACCACCACCAAATGGGTTTTGCTGCTGGCCTTGGCCATCCACCTGCCCGCTATCATAGCGCTTGCGCATATCTTTGTCAGACAAAAGCGTATAGGCCGCGCTGATTTTCTTAAACCGCTCGGCCGCTTTTGGATCAGGGTTCACATCAGGATGCAGCTTCTTCGCCAAACTGCGATAGGCTTTGCGAATTTCGTCATCCGTCGCGGATTTTTTGATACCCAATAATGTATATGGATTTTCGGCCATGCTGCCTCCTTTCTGTCGCCTTAGGACTTGAGACAGATTTAGGCATTTATGACGACATTACAACGGGTCACGGCATATTGAGCGTCACCGCAACCCCCGCTCCAATGGCGGCAGAGAGCTGGCAGACTTGGACATCGTAAGGTTGGGGCGGCAATGCGGCGCGCGGGAGGGATAGCGCATTTTCGCCCGTAATATATTCGCTATGAACGCCGCCATCTTTGATGATCCGAATGCGATATTGCTCGACCTCTTCGCCGAGCGGTATATCCAGTCCGGCCCAATTATCGGAATCTACGCGTCCGCGCCTGATCCAGCTTATCTCCAGATGCGCGCCGCGCGGCGTCGCCCGCAGGTGCACAGGGGATAGCGGGCGCAGATGCGCGGCCATATAGGGAGTCGTCAGCGACTCCATGGCGCGATCGCCCGTTTGATAATGCAGCAAAACTTCACGGCCCGCCGACTCATTGGACAACGGCAATGGCACAAGAGCCTTGTCTAAAATCACGACCTGCGCACCTGCATCTATGCTCTGCGCCATCGCATAATCGCTACCGAGCTGCCCGCGCAGCAATATCGACAAGCGATAGACATTAGGCGAGATAAGCTGCGCGTGCTGGAACTGAATAATGTCCCACCCTAGCGGCGTGCGCAGCGCGAGACCGTTTTGACCGCTCAGAAAATCAGCCGCGCTTAGCGACGCGAGATGCCCTGAGGGTAGTTCAATATCGAGCGTATGCGCGCGATCATATCGCCCAATGGGGCCAGCGGGCAGCGCCGTCAACGTCACGCCAATTGCTGCGCGGCGAGTCAGCGTAATATGCGCGCGACCATGACGCACCGTCACAGGAAAAAAGGGCTCAGCATAAGCTCCGATGAGAGGGCCATTTCGACTTTGAAAGCTCGGCAAGCTAACACAATCTATCACCACAATTTGCGGTTCTGAGGCCCAGCTCGGATCATCGGACGTCTCAACTAGCCCGCCGGATATAATGCGCTGGCCTGCCGAGTCCGGCACAGCGCGGGCCAAAGCGCCGCGCTGCATCAAGCCGTCCAGCGCTTCGATTTGATAGCGTTTATCACTGCCCGGAAGCGTCACAACATCCCCCGGCTCAAGATGATGGGCGCGCGGCATAAGTGAAAATTGCGCGCTATATTGACCTGCGCCCGCCGCGTGCATGGCCTGATCGGTAATAAGCTTTGCCGCCGCAGCGTCCATGACAATCGGCGTGGTGATATCCAGCACGCCTTCGGTCTGCGCGGCGGTGTTTTTAGCGCGGCTTGAGGCCGAGAGATAATCCCCGCCGCTATGGATATAATGCAGGCGCACATCACGCGGCGCGGTGCTGGGGTCTTCGGTAATAAATTCGGCGGGGCCGGGCCGTTTGTCCGCTAGATCATCAAACCCGAGCGACACGGACTCCCCCGCGCCATTGTGGAAAAAGCGTAACTGCCCTGCCGCCTCAATAAGTGTAAAATCATAGGCAAAGGCCAGAGGCTCCAGCGCCGCGCGGGCGCTCATGGGGCGATCAAGACGATAGCCCGTAACCACCCCTGTAAGGCCGCTTACATCCGGCGCGCTCTGGCCGTTCTCCATCACAATATCGCGCACAATGTCGCCGAGCATGACGGCCCCTACGCGGCCCGACAGCCAATGACCCCGCGCCCAATTCTCCCCATCGGCCCAGACCGTATCGCGGGCCGGAAAATCTGGAAAGGGCCGCGCGTCCCAACACCAAACATGTTGATGATCCGGTGCAATCATGGGGCCGTTATAAATGCGCGATACAGGATTATGCGCGCTACCCGACCCGTAATAGCTGAGCAGGCTTTCCAGATAGCGGCGCTGAATTAAATCATCACGCTGCGCGGTGGAATGATAGGGCGCAGCGCTTTCACTGCTTTTGGGGTCATAAAATACATTAGGCTGGTTCGCGCCTTTATCAATGGCGGGGCAGCCGAGCTCCGTCAGCCATATTGGTTTAGATTGCGGCGTCCACGCCGTTGGAACCGGCTGCTCCACGCCATTTATGCGGTTATAATGCGGCTGGCCCCACCAATTTTGAAGATCTTTATAACGGTAAACCCACGGCTTATTATAGGCTCCGTCCGTAATGGGCGTGCGGGTCTGCGTGTCCCGATCCGCAGCGCGAGCATAATACCACGCATAGCCCTCACCGCCTTCAATATTGCCCGTCAAATAATCCGCATCGTAAATAGTGTTGGCAATCGCTGCATCTGCATGGCCCTCACTATCGCGCCAATCGGAGAGCGGGAAATAGGCATCAATCCCCACCGCATCAATTTGAGGGTCAGCCCATAAAGGGTCCAGATTATAGATGACATTATCCTCGAAATGATGCCCGAAATATTCACTCCAATCCGCCGCGTAAGTGAGTTTTGTGGATGCCCCCACAATCACGCGGACATCAGCCGCCAAAGATTTAAACGCGCGCACCGCAGGGTAAGACAGACCTGCCCCGCGAATATGAGTCAGGCCACGCATCTCGCTTCCGATAATGAATTTATCAACGCCGCCGGCAATCTGCGAGAGCTTGGCGTAGTGCAAAATCATGCGCCGAAAGCTATGCTCATTTGGGCCGGTATAGGTAACGTCTTCACCCTCCGCGCCAAAATCGCTCGGATTGCAGGCTCCGAAAAATGACGTAACTTCGGCTTGCGCCGCTGCGCTATTATCTGCAGCGCTTGAGGTAATGCGTCCGCGCCATGGAAACGCGCCCTGCCCCGCTTTGCCGTCCACATCCATAAGAATAAAGGGATAAAGCGTAACCGATATTCCCCGTGATTTTAGCGCGCGGATCATCGCAATAACGCTCTGATCGCTTGGCGTTCCGCCATAGACGGCGTGACCATTATCCTCACGAATAAGCAAAGCGCTGTCGCGGGTCTGTCCATTAACGCGCCATTTAAACGGCGCAGTGACTCGGTCGCGGCGCTCTACACCCGGACGCAGGCGGCATTGCCTCGCGCGCAAATCATCTCCAAACCACGACACGATTAGGCTCACATGTTTACAATTGGGAAGTTGGTTTTGTAACTGATCCAGCGCCAACGCCGCATCTGCGCGGCCCTGCAGATTATTGACATTTACAGGCCGCGTCACGCCCGGCTTAATCAGTTCCTCAATAGGATCCGTAGCATAGGTAAATTCACCTGAACCGGGGATCATGCACACGCCCGTGATGATATCCTCCAGCCGCGGCGCATCATCCCCGCGCTTTGGCGCGCGAAAGACTTCGACGTTAATTTGCGGCAAGCGCGCGCCATAATCATCCAGCGGGAAGTCTTCGAACACAATATAGGCCGTGCCGCCAAATGCCGGAACATCACCGCTTTCGATTTCAGCAATCAAAGGGTCTGGCTCCTGCCCCTCGCCGCCATGATGGATACGGTAATTCAGATCATTACCGCGTAGAATTTCACCATTGGCCCAGATTTGTCCAATGCCAGAAATCTCGCCTTCGCACAGACCGATGGCAAAATTGATGGTGTAAATATAATCTGTTTGGGTTGGCCCGCCGCCTTTTCCGCTCACCCGGTCTTCGGTTCGAGTTTCGGTGATACGGCTGGCCCAAATGACCTCTCCAGCGAGGCGCGCGCGGCCAAAAATCCGCGCCATTGGCGCGCCGTCTTGGGACGTGAGCAGGTGAAATTGCTCAAGACGCGGGCCCTCGAAAACGCGCCTGTCAAAAGCGCGGCTAATGGCGCTGCTGGCAAAGCTAAGCGCAACGCGCCCTGCGGTTCGGGCAATAATCGGCGCCGCGCGGGCCGCGCCTTGGAGGATAACATTGGTCATAAATCGTCCGATAGATTAGGAAACTGAAAGGCATAGGCGCGGCGGCTTTGCCAATAGGGAATGAGAAAGCTCTCCGTCACGGCGCGCGCCCAATAGGCATGAATGATTTTATCGGGCGCGCTAAGGATTGCGGCGTGTTTGGCGGGGCTGTGCGGGGACATGCGAAACAGCAAAACGTCACCGATGCGCGCCTCTTGCAGCGGGACGGGCCGCATGTGCCGCGCGGCAGCGCCGCGCAATGTCTCAACGCCGCTACGCTCTGCCCAATCGGGCGTATAGGGCGGCGGCAATTCCGGCGGTTTCCCGTAAAGCTCCGCCCACACACCGCGAATTAGACCCAGGCAATCCGTGCCTGCTCCTTTGGCGCAGGCTTGATGACGATAGGGCGTACCGATCCATTCGCGCGCTACGGCCACGATGTCCTCGCGATATAATGGCCTCATGCGTAACGCGAACGTCCATCGCGGCGCGCTTGGCTTTCCGGCCCCGCTTGCATGGCGTCATCACCAATTAAATAGGGAAAGCCGCGAAAGTTGCGGGCGTTATCAAAGAGCGATTTACAAGCTTGAAATGTGCGCGGACATGTCGTGCCTTCGGGGTAATTTAACAGATCAACACCGCACCGCCCATCGCCAAACCGCGCGTCACACATCTTAGAAAACATCCGCCCCGCCCCGCGATTAAGCGCTTCGGCGGGGCCAACCAAATCAACCGTAAAGCCCGTATCGCTACGCGTGATTTTTCCAAATCGCCCCGCCCAGACTGTGTCATTTATCGCGGGCTTTTCCCAATACACGCGGCGCAGAGTAATGCGCGCGCGGTCATAAAGACCGTCCGCTAAATCTTGCGCGCTTAGGCGCTCATGATCCAGCGCGCCGGAGACAGAAGAATTATCAATCGCAAAGCCTTCGCGTTGCTCCAGCGCGCTGGGCGTTAATCCGCTACGCGCGAAATGGGTAATCCCATCAAGCATTAGATCGCTATCATGGTCGGTAAAGCCCAACATCACACGATCTGTTCTGGTGATCGTCCAGCACCAACAGAGGCGGCTGACATCGCGATCCAATAGAGCCTTAAATTCAGGGGATAATTTACGCATGAGTGATGACCTCAATCAAAGGAATATGCGCGGCCTGCCCCGCGCCAAACGCCTGCAAAGCCAGCGTTAAATTTGACGTGTCAAAACGCACCGGCGTGTCAAATTCAAAGCCGGCGGTGATGGACGCGCCAATTGGCGGGGGTGAGTCAAATACAAGTTCTTGCGTCGCCGCGTCCCAAGTGAAATCCGCCAGCTGTCTGTCAACATGCGCAACAAGGGACTCACTGCGCGGATGAGTTATGCGCCGCTTGTGCTGCGCGGCTATATCGCCATAGGTTTTTGTGAGAGTGAAACGCGCCGTCACGCCGTCACCCATCCCAATGTCTTGATCCGCCGCGCTTATGTCTTCGCTTGGCGCGCAGCTTTTATGATCCATCGGATCGCAAAACAAAAAGCCGCGAAGCTGCCCGCCGCGCGCCTCAAAAAACTGGATAAGCATGTGCATATTATCCAGTGTTTTCACACCGACTCCTGCGTCATAGCGGCGACGCGAGGCAGCGTGGGGACTATTGCGTTGCTCGCGTCCTGACGCGGCGGTGTAAATTTCAACGGCGCGGCTTGGCCCGCCGCTGGCCCCAAAGGCGAGCGGAAGCGGGAACAAAATATGATCAATCATAAAAACTCATATGTTATAAAAAACGCTGACCATCAGACACAGCACGCGCAAGCGCGGCAGAAATCTGCCCTTGGCTTCGCGTAAAACTGCTCACGTCTGATACGCCCGACACATTTAGCGTGATATTCATCGGGGATTGGAAGGATTGCGCCGCGCCGGAATACCCGGCCTGCCCTAACCCGCCTAAAGCTGTTTCCAGCGGCCCCGTCAAAACCTGCTGAATGGCAATGCGCGCGAGGTCTTTCAGAATAGCTTCGGCCATATCATGAAAGGAAAGCTCGCCTGTTTTCGCGGCTTTCACTAATGCTGCTTCAATGCGGCGACCCGCCGCTTCGAACGCTTTGGCCGCAAGGTCTGCCCCGCTGCTTAGATCGCGCGCGGCAAAGTCCTCAAGCGCGCCCGCGCTATGTTCAATCTGCGTCATAAATCTGTCCTGTCAGGAAATTGGGTTTGCAGCGCATTGAGGCTGTCTCGGTCTAAGGCTTGCGTTTCGCGCGCCGTTAGAATTTGCCACTCACACAAACTCATGGCCCAAAATTCAGAGGGTGAAATTCGCAGCACATGAACCGCCGTTTTCAGCCAGCGATCAAAAGGCCACTGATCCGCGGCGCTCATAGAAACGCTCCGCCAAATGCCGCCTCAATTTGCGCGGCAATCGCCGTGGACAAGGCAGGTAAATCGGCCTCATCTATCTTAAAGTCCCGCCGCCCCGTTGCCGCAAAATACATCGCGGCTGCAATGGTTTTAGTATCGAAATCTGTTAGCGGATGAAGCCGCCTTGCGAGCGCCATTGGCCCACTCGAATCCATACGTTGCGCAATTTCCGATAATGCCCCAAAGGATAAACGCAGCGGTAAAACTTCACCGCTTTTCAGCGGAATAAAGCTATCTCCAAATCGCGCGCTCATCAGGCCGTCGTAAACCTAATCGCGCCGGCGCTAGCCAAGCTGATGTCATATGTGGCCTCGCCTTCATAACGTCCGGCATAGGACAGTTCGCTCATAAGAAATGGACCTGTCAACATCCCGAAATCAGGAATGATAAGCTGATAACTTTCAGCGCTCTGGGCGAAGAAGCTTTCGCGCGCCAGCGCGTCTGATGCCCCGTCGCGAAAAATGCCTGCCCCCGAAACAGTGATGGATTTGGCGCCTGCCCCGGGCAGAAGTTCACGCCATGCATCTACGCTGTCACTATCCGTAATATCGACCAGACGCGCATTGAGGTTTAGCGTTTTTGTGCGCAGTCCCGCCAGCGTGATAAAGCCGCTGCCATCATGAATTTTGACGAGTAAATCTCGCCCTTTTTGAGCGCTCATTAGGCGACCTCCTCTAATAAATTATCTTTGGGCTGAGTGCGGATCGACACCCGCATCAGGCCATGTGTCGTTCGCCCGTCCGGCGCGCGCAGGCAGTCGGAAAAAGTCACTGACGCCGCGATGATCTGCGCGTCCGCTGAGGATAAATTCTCTTCGACAACCCGGCGAATATGACCAAGCACATCTAGCGTTTGAATGCGCCCGCCATAGCGCGACCACACATGAAGCGTCAGCGTATGCGCGGTCAAAACGGCGTCATCCCCGCTAATATCTTCGGTGCGTAGCGGGCCATAAGTCAGATAGGGAAAGACAGGGTCATCAGGCGCAAAATCATAAAGCCGCGCGGGATCGCCCAGCGCAGCTGTGATGGCCGCGTCGCCGGACAATGCACTATGCAGCGCGCGGGCCACGGAAAGGGCAGGATTATAACCGCTCATAATTGTTCCTCTTCGCAAATCAGGTGAAGGCGCTCTGCGCGATTATCAGGATCGCTCGCGGTGATGACGCGCAAGATACGCTCGCCCCACATCAGGCGCGCACGTTCCGGGAAATCAGGGATATAACGCAGCGTGACTTTATAGCTTTGCGTCACAGAAAGTCGGCCATGCGCGCCGCGTTCAGATATGGATTGCGGTTTGACGTGCCCCCATAGCGCGCGGTCAAATTGCCATGATATAGACGCGCCGCCTATGTCATCTGGGCTTTGAACGGCGCGGTACAGACCCAGGCGCGTGCGCAGATGACCAATCATAATCGATAGCTTCGGTAAGGCATAAGCAGCGCGTCAGCCATCATCGGCAAAGCCGGATGATCAGGCTGCCCGCGATGCTCATAGCTCTGCGCCGTCAGCAGCAATATGGCTTGGCGTAGCGGCAGTGGAATGTCGCTTGGCGCGTCGCCATATCCCGCAGCAAACGTAATCTGCACCTCACGGGCCTGCGCCAGATATGTCGCAAAGGATCCAGAGCGAAGCCGAAGCTCAGCAGGTTCTTTACGCAAATTGAGATAATATTCAGACGCAGCAATCACCACTTCAGTATCGTCATCATCGACCACGCGAACATCTGTAACGCGGGCGACAGGCACAGGCTTGATGGGGATGAGCGGGCCAATAGTTGCGGGCACAGTTAGGCGATATGTTCGCGTAATCAGCGCGCGGGAAAGCTGCGTTTCGATGCGGGTCACAGCGGAGCCGATGAACTCTGTGATGAGCTCATCTTCCGCGTCATGATCAACGCGCAGAAATGTTTTGGCCAAAGCCAAGGGAACCGGCAGCAAAGCTGGCGGGGTAAGGAGTTCGAGCATGAAGAAAGTTCCAAAAGATAAAAAGCCATCATTCCGACTCGGCAAAGCCGGGGTCGGAATGACAGAGCGTGTTATTGCGGCGCAGGCAGGGACGACCCGCGCCGCGCGGCCTCGGAGAATGTCCGGACCGCCACTTGATACGCGGCCTAGCTAGCCGAGAATTTGAGAAGCTTAATCGCGTCAAAATCCTGCACGCCCCCGCCCACGCGCTTGGTCGTGTAGAACAGCACATAAGGCTTGGCAGAATAGGGATCGCGCAGCACCTGCACGCCTTGGCGATCCACAATCAGATAGCCGCGGCGAAAGTCACCAAAGGCAATCGGCGTTGCGTCACTGCCAATATCTGGCATGTCTTCAGCCTCAACCAGCGGATAACCCAGCAAAGTTGAGGGCTGTCCGGCTGACTGCGCGGGTTGCCAAATATAATTGCCATCCGCGTCTTTAAACTTTCGCAGAGCCGAAACCGTGCGGCGGTTCATCACGAATGAACTACCTGC